>NZ_LMCC01000003.1:0-85970 GCF_001623225.1 Pseudovibrio sp. Ad13
GTCGCCGGCGTTGTAGAGCTCGCATTTGTCCAGAGACAGGCAGCCGCAACCCATACAGCCTTCCAGCTGCGCTCTCAGGTTCTCCATGCGTGCAATGCGCTCATTCAGATGAACTTTGAACTGCTGGCTCAAGCGTTGCCACTCAGCTTTGTTTGGTGCACGGCCCGGGGGAAGTGTCCCGAGTTGATCTGAAATCTCTTTGATGGTGAAGCCAAACTCCTGCGCGACTAACGCAAATGATAAGCGGCGGATGTCTGCACGCATAAAACGGCGCTGACCACCAGAGTTGCGGCTAGCGGTAACAGCTTTGCGCTCCAATGTGCGTTCGTTTGCGTTATTAGCGTTGGGACTGCGTTGCTATGTCTATACAGCTCGCGAAAGTAGCTCTGGTAACACGTCAACGATAGACCGCGTTCTGTAGGATAACTCCAGCTAGCATCGGCTCTGTACTCAAACAAGGAAAGAGGATAGAAATAATCTATCCTCCTACCTCAGATAATGCCGTCGATACCCGTCTCAATACACGCCGGGGATAAGTGATTTGGGTGGAGTTAGCTTCCTGAAGTTACTCAGCAACCAAATCTTGTGATGAACTCAGCAACATCTGCTCCGCATCTTCTTTCAAAAATGCATCGGGACGGTTGCAGGAGGTTGCCAACTCTACAAACCGTCGTTCGCGGCCAGAGGTTAGAATTGAGAACATGATGTCGGCGACATGGAGTGCCAGCGCCTGATTGCAGCGATGTGGGCGGTCTTCAAGAACTCCCATCGCCATATCGGAGAGGCCTGCAGCTCGATAATTTGCCATAGTAGCCATGCTATCGTGTTGCTGATTGGGCTCTCCAAGTGGATGCTGCCAGGCTGGGAGGTCTACCGATGTACCATTTTCATCTGTAACGCGTACCTCACTACCAAAGAAGTTTGGATCAGGCCCATACAGTGTGCCAGTTTCGCCGTATAGCTCCATGTGGTTATGGCTATGATCCTTCACATCCCAACTGGCTCCAAAAGTAATCACAGCACCACTATGGAACTCGAGCAGGGCATGAACAGTGGTCTCTGTTTCAACGGATAGTGTCTCTCCATAACGCTGTTCAGAGGTGACTGTTCGTTTTGGAGACGGAATAGACGTTAAAGCTGAAACGGCTTTTACAGGCCCAAGCAACTGTACAAGGTTCGTGAGGTAATACGGACCCAGATCAAGAATTGGCCCACCACCATCTTTGAAGAAGAATGCAGGATTTGGGTGCCAATGCTCCATACCACGGCTCATGACATGACATGTTCCGCTCCCAACTTTGCCAATCGCTCCACTATCGATCAGGCTACGGCATTGCTGATGAGATCCGCCAAGGAATGTATCTGGCGCAGAGCCAATACGAAGCCCTTTTTGCTCAGCAAGTTCAAGCAGGGTCTGCCCCTCTTTCAAAGAAAGAACAAACGGTTTTTCTGAATAAACGTGTTTGCCAGCTTCGAGGATGCGGCGACTTATGTCGTAATGTGCTGCTGGAATAGTAAGATTGACGACTATATCGATATCGTCGGCAGCCAATAGCTCCTCAACGGTATAGGCCTGAACTCCGAATTCCGCCGCTCTGGCATGTGCGGCATCCATATTGATGTCTGCCACTGCTTTTAGGTTCAACCCTCGAAACAGAGGGCCAAGTGTAAGGTAGGTTTCCGATATATTGCCGCACCCAATAATGCCAATACCGAGCTTTTCTAACATCAAGCACCTTCCAGCATTTTGAGTGAGTTCAAGGAGCGTTGCGCAAAGCGGGCAAAGTCACTCGGGTTGTCGTGTTCCATGACATAAACACAAGCACGGCTTTTCTCTTGTAAGGCTGAGAGGATTTGGCCCCACTGTACAATGCCGAAACCAACGTCTGCCCAGCCATCTTCATCGGCACATTCGCCAGTGGCAGCAATGTCTTTGACATGAACAGCTGTAATGCGGCTACCATAGCGCTCAATCCATGAAATCGGATCGTGACCACCTCGGATGATCCACGCAATGTCAGCTTCCCAATCGATCTCTGGCGCTTCAGTGAGGATGATTTCCATAGGTGTACGCCCGTTGTACTCACATTGGAATTCAAAATCATGATTGTGCCACCCAAAGCTTAGGCCTGCAGCTTGCACTTTTGTGCCAATCTGCGCGAGGCGGTGAGCAAATGAGATCCAGTCAGCTTCAGTTTGAGGGCGCTCTGATGGGGCGAGGAAAGGCGCGAAAATGCGCGTTATTCCAAGATATTTTGCCAGTTCAATATAGCGTGCTGTATCTGCTTCTAGTTCATCAATTCCAAAATGGCCGGAGGGCATGGAAAGGCCATTGGCATCCAGCATTTGTCGCAAAGCATTGGGATCTTCATAGACCCCGCCAAAGCCTTCTACTTGGGTGTAGCCCATCTTGGCCAGACCGCTCAAAACCTCAGTCAATGGCTGAGCATTGCGTGCACTATAAAGCTGAAGGGAAAAATCCATTGTGATCAATTTCCTGCGTTTAGAGGCGTAATTCAGATGTCTTGTCAAACAAAGAGGCTTTAACCGGGTCAAAGCCGATAGGCAGGCGGTCACCCACATTGACAGTGGCTTGTCCGTCCATACGGAAATGGAAGGGTTGATTGTCCAGCGAGGTCCACACCAGCGTATCTGATCCCATTGGCTCCACAACTTCGACTGATATGTCGGAGTTAAATGGTTGCTCCTGAGCTGCATTCCCCACGTGAACATGCTCTGGACGGATGCCAAGATAAATTGGTCTGTTGTCTTCTGCTCTGGTTTTGAAGTTGTAGCGGCCTAGCGCAATATCTAGGTTATTTGATGTAAAACTAGGCTGTTCATCAATGCCATATGCCCCATCAAGGAAGTTCATGGCCGGGGAGCCGATAAAGCTCGCCACGTACTTGTTTACCGGCTGATTGTAGATGGTAAACGGGTCTGCGAGCTGTTGAATGACACCGTCGCGCATAATCGCAATGCGGTCTGCTAGTGTCATCGCTTCCACCTGATCATGCGTTACATAAATCATGGTGTTGCGTAGTTTTTGATGCAAACGCTTCAGCTCCACACGCAACTCCGCACGCAGCTTCGCGTCCAGATTGGAAAGAGGCTCGTCAAACAAAAAGACATCCACATCACGAACAAGAGCGCGCCCAATGGCAACACGTTGGCGTTGACCGCCGGAAAGTTGCCCCGGCTTGCGGTTCAGCAAGGGCTCGATCTGGAGCATTTGGGCTGTGCGGTTTACCCGGTGCTCGATATCATCACGAGGCACCTTGGCATTCTTCAAGCCAAACGTCAGATTTCCACGCACCGTCATTTGCGGGTAGAGCGCATAGGATTGAAACACCATGCCGATGCCTCTGTCTTTCGGCTCAGCCCATGTAACGTTTGTGCCGTTTATAATGATTTGGCCTTCGGAGAGATCCAGCAATCCTGCAATGCAATTCAGCAGGGTAGATTTCCCACATCCTGATGCACCCAGCAGAACAAGGAACTCTCCTTCAGCGACATCCAAGTTGAGTTGATTGAGAACGGTAGCTTCACCAAATTTTAGCGACAGATCGCGAATGCTGATTGAGTTCACTGTATTATCCTTTCACAGCACCGGCGGCGACGCCGCGCACAAAAAAGCGCCCAGAGAAGAAATAAACAGCCAATGGCACTGCGCCTGTCAGCAAGGTTGCAGCCATGTTGACGTTGTATTCCTTCACACCTTGTGTGGTGTTGACGATGTTGTTGAGCTGAACAGTCATGGGGAAGTTTTTGACCCCTGCAAAGATGACACCAAATAGGAAATCATTCCAAATTCCAGTGACTTGTAAAATCACCGCAACGACAAAGATCGGAGCAGACATTGGCACCAGCACCTTCAGGAAGATGCCCCAGAACCCAGCTCCATCCACACGAGCAGCTTTAAACAGCTCCTCAGGTAAAGCTGCGAAGTAGTTGCGGAACAAGAGTGTCAGAATTGGCATTCCAAAGATGGTGTGAATGAAGATCACGCCTTGAAGAGACCCGAATATGCCCAGCTCTCGGGTAACAATCACAAGCGGATAAAGCATCACTTGATAAGGAATAAAACTACCGAAGATGAGAATGGTAAAGAACACTTCAGAGCCCTTAAATTTCCAATTGGAAAGGGCGTAACCATTCACAGAGGCAATGGTGATGGACATAATAACGCTTGGGATGGTGATCCTTACGGAATTCCAGAACCCAACTTTCAGCCCTTCACAATATAGACCCGTGCAGGCGGTATCCCAAGCCTTAGCCCAGGGAGCAAATGTAACTTCCATTGGCGGAGCAAAGATGTTGCCAAGACGTATTTCTGGAAGGCCTTTAAGGCTTGTCATCATCATCACATAGAGTGGTAGCAAGTAATATACAGCGGCTACCAACAGAACCGAGTAGAGCATTATTCGTGTTGGGTTGATGCGGCGAAGTGGTTTGGCGCCGGATGGTTCCTTTGCGGAGCTCTTACTGGGCTTTGCTCGAGTAATTTCGTAGGATTCAACAGTCATATCAGCCCCTCTACCTCTGTGCTTTCTTCTTGCCGTATTCGAGATAAACCCACGGAATCAAGATGATGAGGACAGTTGTGAGCATGACTGTAGAGGCGGCGAGTGCTTGCCCAACATTGGCTCTGGCGAACATGAAATCATAAACGTATTTGGCGGGCACCTCTGATGCGATGCCTGGACCACCCTGTGTCATCGCAACGACGAGATCGTAAAGCTTAACGATGCCAGCTGCGACAATCACAAGAGTGGTGACCATAACACCGCGCATCATGGGAACGATCACAAACAGGTATGTCTTCCAAACCGGGATTCCATCAATTCTTGCAGCGTTCCAGATCTCCCGGTCAACGCCGCGAATACCAGCCAACATCAACACCATGACGAAGCCTGTTCCTTGCCAGATGCCAGCAATCAGCAAGGCATAAAGCACAGTGCCCCGGTTGGCGATCAGGTCAAAGGTGAAGTTTTCAAAACCCCATGATCGTACAGTCTCCTGAATGCCCAGACTTGGGTTCAAAATCCACTGCCAGACAATGCCGGTAACAATGAATGAGAGAGCAAAGGGATAGAGGTAGATCGTCCGAAATGTATCTTCAAAACGTATTTTCTGGTCGATCAGAGCAGCGAGAATAAACCCGATGACAAATGAGATCAGGAGCGAAAGAACTCCGTAAATCACGATGTTTTCCAGCGAGATCAACCAGCGAGAGGTCCGGAACAATCGCTCATATTGTGCAAATCCGACAAACTCGTTGACTGGCAGGGCACGGGACTTGGAAAAGGAATAGATGACTGTCCAGATCGAGCAGCCAAGGAAAACCACAAGTGTTGTGGCAATCATCGGCAATGCAGCAATCTTGGCATTAAGGTTTCGAAATAAAGGGTTTGGCCGTTTGGCGATGGACATTCACACATCTCCGACGCAAGTCAGGTGGGCCGATCCTGAAGACCGACCCTCCAACTGTTTTTAAAGGAGAGGTGCCATTAATCGGCATACTCAATGATTTCGACAAAGCGAGTTTGTGCTTCATCGACGCTCATTTCTGGCGAGCTGAAGAACTCCACCCACAAATCTTCAATCTGCCCTTGAGTGTCAGATGAGAAGGCTTGCTCAGATCCGGGTAGAATGTTTTCCGGGTTTGCCAAAATAGCGATACCCTTCTTCATGCAAGCATTTGCATCATCAAGATTGATGTCCCCACGGATGGGAAGAGACCCTTTTCGCAGGTTGAAGTCGACTTGCACTTGTTTTGAAACCAGCAAAGATGCCATTTCCAACTGAGCTGCAACAATCTCAGGCTTGTCGCCGTTCGGTTTAGGGAAGAAGAATGAGTCCCCACCGGTGTCAAGAACAGGGTTTGCGCCCAGACCCGGCAAGCAATCATACTCATTGCCAGCAGTTTGTCCGGCTAACGAGAACTCTCCCTGAGCCCAATCACCCATAATTTGAGCGCCAGCTTTGCCGGTGATGACCATGTTTGTTGCATCGTTCCATGCTCGCCCGACATAACCGCTGTCGACCAATTCACGTGCAGCAGCAACAGCTTCAAACACTTTCCGCATTGCGGGGCCACCAGCTGCCTCAACGCTCTTTTCCTCTTTAATCTGCCGGTAGAGGTCAACACCACCCAGTGCAACCTGAAAGACATTTGCCATGCCGCTGAGCTGCCAGGCTTCACCACCAACTGCCAGAGGTGTAACACCAGCTTCTTTCAGTTTGGAAGCAGAGCCAATAAACTCGTCCCAATTGGCAGGAACTGTCAGGCCATTGCTTTCGTATACGCCGCGGTTCAACCACATCCACTGGAATGAGTGAATGTTGACGGGAACGCAGTATACGCGGCCTTCATATGTGCAGCTCTCAAGCAGCTTTGCAGGACGAATGAAGTCCGCCCAACCTTCTTTTTCGGCAATCTCAGTAAGATCGGTCATCAGACCTGCTTTGATCAGGTCTTCGGCATCGCGCCCCGTGTTGAGCTGGGTTGCTCCCATTGGGTCACCGCCAGAGATGCGGCTGATGATGATTGGCCGGGCGTTGCTGCCCCCTGCGATCGCGCTGTCCACCCAATTATGCCCGGCACCGTTGACTGCATCAGCAAACACTTTCACAGCAGCAGCTTCCCCACCGGATGTCCACCAATGCGTCACTTCCAAGTCAGCAGCATAAACAGAAGAAACACCTGCCAGCATTGTTGCTGCAGTTAAAAATCCTTTGATCTTGAGCATTGAATTACCCTCCCAATAATTCGAATGATGATCAGGTCTCCCAACCCGACCATTACGTCAATCACAGTAGCTTTATGATAGTTTTATTTTGACTGCAATCGATTACATGTATATCGTAGTCAGTGAAAATGCGCTGAGTCAACAGTAATTATTGGCCAGTAACTGTCCATAAATAGTATCGGTCAACGTATGACTTCAAAAGTTGTTACAGTACAGAATGTTGCCATTGTCGCAGGTGTTTCTACAGCTACGGTAAGCAGAGCTCTTAGCAAGCCTGAGAAGGTGAATAAAGCAACTCGAGAAAAGGTGATGGCTGCTGTTCGTGTCACCGGTTATCGCATCAATCAAACTGCTCGAAATTTGAGGAAAAAGGAGGCAGGAGCGGTCGTTGCGCTTGTGCCTAATCTCGGAAATCCGTTCTTTTCTTCAATACTTTCCGGCATTGAAAGTGTGCTTGCCAAAGAGGGTTTAAGCCTGCTGGTCGTGGACATACTTCAAACCAGTTTTAAGCGTGAACAGGCCTATGACTACCTCTCGATGAATCAGGCAGATGGTTTGCTGGTGCTAGATGGCACATTGGATCTCACGAACCTAAATGACGGTTCCGTATCTTCAGAATTACCACCCGTCGTGTACTGCTGTGAGTGGGGCACAGACACACGTTTCGGATCGGTGCGGGTTGATAACCACCAAGGCTCTCAGTTGGCAGTGAGCCACTTACACACGCTTGGTCACAAAGCTATCGGCTTGGTGAGAGGCCCAGCTGAAAACAGGCTTACAGCCGCTCGTCAGGAAGGGTTTGAGGCAGCTATTTTAAAACATTCTCTGCCACTCCGCGCAGAGTGGTTGATTGAAGGCGGTTTCTCGCTGGAAGCAGGCGTACAGGCAGCACACCAATGGTGCGCACTGGAAGAGCGCCCGACTGCCATGTTCTGCATGAGTGACGAGATTGCCTTTGGGTTCATTTCGGAGCTTGACCGACTTGGATTCTCTGTCCCCAAAGATGTCTCCGTCGTCGGCTTTGATGACATCGCAATTGCCGAACGTTTTATCCCCTCACTGACAACGATCCGCCAGCCCAGATTTCGCATTGGGCAGGAAGCAGCAGGTAAGCTGCTACGCCGCATTGCCGGAGAAGTCGAAAACCGTGCGGAGAGCGAAGCAACTGCACACCGAACGGTTCTGCCAGTGGAGTTGATTGAAAGGCAAAGTACAGCGCCTGTTAGCGAAAAACAGCGTGCCTTGTAACAGCCAAACGCCACAAGACACTCATATTTAATCCAAACAAGCTATTGGAATATTGGGAGATTATGTGATGAAAACGCTCAAAGGTCCCGCGCTTTTTCTAGCGCAGTTTGTCGGAGATGTAGCCCCGTTCAACACGCTCGGATCAATAGCCAAATGGGCCGCAGATCTGGGCTACAAAGGTCTGCAGATTCCCAGTTGGGATGAGCGTTTGATCGATCTGGAAAAAGCAGCCACAAGCAAAACCTACTGCGATGAGTTGAAGGGTATGCTAGCGGATCATGGCGTCGTCATCACTGAACTTTCTACCCATCTGCAAGGCCAGTTGGTTGCCGTTCACCCCGCCTATGATGCGATGCTTGATGGGTTTGCACCGCCTCAGGTACATGGCAACCCCAATGCACGGCAACAATGGGCGGCCTCACAATTGCTCCTGGCGGCTAAAGCCTCACAAAATCTGGGCCTTACCTCTCATGCCACATTCTCGGGAGCGTTAGCATGGCCATATGTCTATCCGTGGCCTCAGCGCCCAGCCGGTCTCATTGAAACCGCATTCGAAGAACTTGGTAAGCGCTGGATGCCGATCCTCAATGCCTTTGATCAGGCAAATGTTGATGTGTGCTACGAGATCCATCCGGGAGAAGATTTGCACGATGGCGTCACCTTTGAGATGTTTCTGGCCGAAGTGAAAGGCCACTCCCGCGCGAATATTTTGTATGATCCAAGCCACTTTGTGCTGCAGCAACTGGACTATCTCGGCTTCATTGATGTGTACGCTGACCGCATAAAAATGTTCCACGTCAAGGATGCCGAGTTTAACCCATCACCCAAACAGGGCGTTTACTCCGGCTATCAGAGCTGGGAGAACCGTGCAGGCCGCTTCCGTTCTCTTGGCGATGGTCAGGTGGACTTCAAATCAATCTTCTCCAAACTTTCTGCTCTCAATTTTGATGGGTGGGCCGTGCTGGAATGGGAATGTGCCCTCAAACACCCGGAGGATGGGGCAAGAGAAGGGGCGCAGTTCATAAAGGACCACATTATCTGCGTCACCGAGCGCGCCTTTGATGACTTTGCT
Source organism: Pseudovibrio sp. Ad13 (assembly GCF_001623225.1). Lineage (NCBI taxonomy): Bacteria > Pseudomonadati > Pseudomonadota > Alphaproteobacteria > Hyphomicrobiales > Stappiaceae > Pseudovibrio > Pseudovibrio sp. Ad13. The sequence goes on from NZ_LMCC01000003.1 coordinate 9,073, forward strand.
GATGCAGGAACGGATGAGGCAGCCAACCGTCGCATTCTTGGTATTTCAGAGCTAAAAAGCGTCCAATAAGCTGAAAACCAAATAGGTTGTCGGGTTACGCAAAATCAGGGTGCATGCCCGGAAGGGCACATTGCGTGGGTGAGGGGCTTAATTCGTTTAAAGTTCAGGTGCGATTATATGAACTTCAGAGCCATTGGGAGTTGAAGGTTCCGTCAAGGATATGTTGTTTGCACGACTGATGTGAAAAAAGGCAGCCGAGATATCCTGAGTGATCTCGTCATGGAGCACAAATGAAAGTCTGCCAGCGTTGAGCAATGCTTTGTTTTCCTGATTAAGGTCATGCGCAATGTAGCAATCAGGATTAATGTTATACTGCTCAAGTATTTGAGTGATTGCGATATTACCTCCCCCCATGGAGTAAACAGCACGTATGCTCGGGTTCTTCTTGAGAATAGAAGTCATCTCTTTCTCAATTTTATGATCAACTCCAGAGCCCCCTGTGGTTTCAACAAACTTCAAGTCAGGACGCTTCTGAGCCAGCCATGATCGAAAGCTGATTGCGCGTGTTTCTTCACCTTTAAAATGCTCGTGGCTGCGGCTCGTCAAAACCGTTCCACCAGTAGAATGCAGCGCCTTAGAGATCAGATAGGTAGCTAAGAAAGTCATGCTGGATTTTAATGTGGCATAGCAAACTAGGCAACGTATCTGCAAAGCTATTCTAATTTTGGGTTCGTTTTCGAGAAGTTGAACAAGTTGAGACGTAAATGCTCCAAGCAGATTTGGGTACCTTTGAGCAGGAGTGCATCAAATGCGAGTTGCTGACTAACTCCGGTGGTATGAGCTGGCTTGATGCAAGACGTGTCATCTACGAGATATTTTGTGCTTTAAAGGTGAGGTGATCATGGCACAATTAAACCTTCCTAGCATGATGATCTATAACTGTTTCCGCTGCCAATCAAAAATTGGTATCTGGTTTAAATCGTATAACCTTCAGCAACAGAGACGACAACTCGTTACTCCCCCTCACTTCTTCCCCCATGCCAGCAGGGGGCCGAAGGTCGCCACGTAGACCGCGAATGCCAGGATCCATGCTAGCGCTGACACATCGTAAAGCCTTGTTGCGAGGTCTGGGAATAGGCCTGCGGAGAAGCGGAGGAGGACTGATGTGGCCATTGCGCAGTAGAGGAAGGTGGCACCGCGGCTTGCTTTGAGCTCCTGACCAGTATGGCCGAGGGTTGCGCGGGTCATGACGGCCAAGGTCATCATACCCAGAACGCCAGCCATAAGCAGGTGTTGGGCTCCGGTGATGTCCAGCAGGTCTGGCAGGAGGATGGCAAAGCCAAGTGCAAGCAGACCCAAGGGCATAAACAGATAGCTTGCGTGCAGCACCAGAACCAGAGGTTCCTTGAAGGTATACTGCCCTTTCCAGCGAACCAGACGTGCAAAGTGCAGCGCTCCGGCAACGAGAAGTACCACACCTGCCAGCCAATGATCTTGCAGCGCAGTCCAGACAAGCAGTGCGATCAGGAGGGCAAGCAGTGAGATCTTGTCGAACACCTGCATTGGGCTCGCTGGCAAGTTCTTGCTGCCTTGCTTCACCAGCCAGTTACGGGTGAAGGAGGGAATAATCCGCCCGCCGATCAGGCCAACCATCAGAACCATGGTTGAGATACCCAGACGCATACCATAGCCCTGCGCTGCGTACCCATCGCTCCAGGCTTCCCAATGGAACAACAGGTTGGATGCAATGAGTACGCCCAGCAAACCCAGCACGATCAGATTACGCCAGTTTTTGCCTGCCATAATTTCACGCAGGCACGCAATGGCCAGCACCAATGGCATTGCAACATCAAGCGCGGCAACGATGCCTGCTGGAAGGTAAGCACCGAACAGGATCGCGGCACGGCCAATCACCCAAAGGCTGAACAGGACAATGAGTGGCCTGCCCACAATGGGCATCCGCCCGGTCCAGTTGGGAATAGCGGTCAGCAAAAACCCAGCAACAACGGCGCTTAGATAGCCGAAAAGGAACTCATGAGCGTGCCACGAGACAGGATCAAACGCAATCGGCAGCTCGATGTGCCCGGAAACGAGTGGTATCCAGAGCAGCATAAGCACGATTGCCCAGACTGCGCTGGCGAGGAAGAACGGCCTGAACCCATAACTGAATAGTACAGGGCCTTGCCAGGATCTGACTTGTTCCATAGTGGTCGACATGAGGCGCTCTTTTGGCTTTATTGATGCGCGCGTGCACATTCAGTGATCGATGCGTTAGAGCGCGTTCCGTTTGATTGCATTCAATCAAACAACAAGAATTCGCTCCACCAAAGATGCTAGAGCGCGATGCATAAATGAAAATGAACGCAACGTGCTCTAGCTTTTACAGTCAGCTTCATCAATCTAACTCACCATGTCCTTGACTATTATTAAGTGCACTCTGCATTTATAGCATGCTCCCGAAAAGCGGGTCCGGTTTTCGGGTTAGAATATGCCTGGTCTAATGAGAGGAGAGTGTCTCGATACGTCAGCTCGTCCAGGATATCTCTTAGCTGGCTTAGGACAATACAAGCACTGAAACCACCACATGGCCTCCCATGCAGTGTTGAACCAGAATTCCCGGAAGCCGGGATGAGCAAGGCGGCAGGCAATACCTGCGCTACTTGTTAGTAATGAGTCTTCAGCATTGACTACACGCCTTGCCCGGGCTTTCTTGTAATGAACTACGTCGCCTCTTTTGCCTATAAGGCACGATAGTCAGTTTCCTGAAAAGAAGGTGGCTTATCCAGACACGTTTCCATGCCCAAACAGTTCCTCCGTCTTTGACAAACACATCTGCAAAAGCAGGTCTTTCTGCCGGTACATTTGCACCTGTCACCGCGTGATACCCTATAGTCCTGGGCCCTTCCCCTCAAACCATGCGGTCACGTTTGAAGTTCGGTTCACCGGACCACTGAAAGGTGCGTTACGTCTTCCAATAGCCCCGCCCAACCTACGACAAACTGACGGTCGCTCCGCCAGCAGCCCGTTACGTAGGCATAGGTTCAGAGTATGGGAGGAAAACACGAGGGGGATAAGTTTACCCTTAAAACCAGTCTAGTTTTCAGGTGTTCCAACACCTGCAATCCTGTTGCCTATGTTGTACTTGCCGCGAGGCTTTCTCATGGGCAGGCGCCGCACTTTTTCCAGCGTTTGCGCATCATAAACAATGACAGCCCCATCCTCTTCCCAGACAGAAACCAGGGCGTATTTGCCATCATCTGTGAACTCCACATGGGCCGCACGGGAGCCTTTTTGAGGGCGCAGGGTCTTTACAATCTCAAGGCTCTGCTTGTCTATCACCTGGATCGCGTCTTTGTCTGGACCAAAGAAAACATCTACCCAGACATAGGGTGAGTTCTCGTGCGTCCGGGTGAAGAAGCCGGAGCCGAGCATCTCAATCTGTTTGATGGTCTCCCATGACTTCATGTCTACAATGGAAACCAGCGGTTCTCTCAGATGCGGGGTGGCCATGACGGTCCGCTCACCCATCTTCCAGGTAGAACCTGAGCCCAGGTGTGGCAGACCTTCCAAGTCCAGATCAGCAATCTTGTGCCCGATGACCAAATCAACCACCTGTCCACCAATGCCACTGGGGGAAGCACCCATCACGTATTCATCGCTTGGGTCGAGATAGAAATCTTCAACCAAACTTTTGACAGTGATCTTGCGCAAAGGGAACGGGTCTTTGTTAGGCGCAGGCCCCTCAACACGCCAGTCATGGGCAAATCCGTAATGCGGTGGATTAGGGCCATAAAACACTTCCCAAATGGAAGGCGCATCCTTCAGCGCCAACACAAAGCTCTTGCGTTTGGCGGCGAGGTAAACAGCGGAGACACGGCTTGGTGTGCCGTCCTTGCCTTGAACATACTCTAGTTTCTGCGGGCTCAAATCATCAGCGGAGAGAATGACAAAGGTGTTGGGCAGATAGTTCGCTACGGCAATCCACTTGCCATCGTGGCTCAAAGCAATATTACGGCTGTTCAGCCCGGCACGAATACGGCTCACCTCCTGTAACCCGTAAAGGTCATACTTCAGGATCCAGCCATCGCGGGACATGATGTAGACGTAGCGCCCATCAGGGGAGAACTTGGGCTGCCCGCGCGTCCCAAACGGAATCTTGAAACGCGTCAAAACCTCGAAGCTGTCGCCATCCACCACGCTGACAGAATGGTCCAGCGTCTCCACGACCAATGTCAGATTCATCGGATCGGCAGACCAGACAGGCTTCACAGTCGCTTTGTAATCATCGTTGGCAATCAGGCTCGCGGAAATCTGCTCCATCATCCATGTCGGTGCAGGCTTCAATGGCGTCTTGAGAAAAGCGCTGAGTGCGTCAATCTCCTGGTCACTCAGCACATCCTGAAAGGACGGCATCTCAGTTGCGTTTCGCCCGCGTTTGATTGTGTCTTGCAACGCCGTGCCGCGCATACCTCCCAAAGTTTCGGGAAGCAGAGCCGGACCGATCAGGCCCAAACGGTTCTCACCGTGGCACTCTACACAATGCTTTTGGTAAAGGGCGGCAGGGTCGGCAAGGCAAGCAGATGCTGAAAGAACAGCCGAACCAAGAGCAACAAGGAGCCTGATCATTGAATAAACTCGAATTAGGGGAAAGTACCTCTGAAGCGCAGTCGCAGTGCTGGTTCAAAGCCACGCAAAAACAAAGGCAAAGCAGCTCATGTGTTTCACCTTAAATGCGAACTGCTTTAAGGTGTGACGGTCACCATGCCGATCATCTTCTGCGTTTCCCAATGCGGACCACACAGATATTGCTGCGATCCCGCGCTCAGGAAGGTGAACTCGAAGACCTCTTCAGGAAACAATCGATCAGACTCTTTCTCACCCGCCTCATTCAAATGAACGGTGTGGCTTGTCCGCTTGTCAACATTCACCCAGCGTACGGTGGTGCCAACAGGGACAGAAAGCTTTTCTGGGCAGAACCGATACTTGTACATCTTCACGATTGTAACGCCATCCGCCTCAGCTGCCGGATGTCCAAACATATCGACATAACGAGCTTCTGCTTTTGCGCACAGTGCAGCAGCTTTGTCATCCGCCGCAACGGCAGGTGTCACCATCAAAAGACCCAGAAGAAGTGCGGAACAGTGAAGAAATCTTGAGTACATGAAGCGCCCCCTTGCAAATGCATATCCAAAAATCACGTACTAATATTGATAAGGATACGCTCGGAAAAACTTAGAGCAAGTTCTGCATATCTCTGAAAAGTGGAAACCGGTTTTCGGATAAAGATACGCAAAAGCAAAAGAATAAAGGAGGATCCAGCCTCCAGAAAAAAAGGTGGCCAATTGCTCGGCCACCCTTTGTGTTTTTTTAGCGCCCTACCACATTGATTTGGGCAGTTTCGTCATCCAGTGCCAGACTGGTGTTCAACGTCACGTGGTGGAAACGTGCAGCTGAGAAGTCATCATGGATAGCAAAGCCAACTGTGTAGGTCTTGCCAGCTTCAAGCGGCACATCACCTGGCTTGTCGCTTACCAGCGGACGGGAGAAGACCACAGTCCACATACCAGCAGAAAGCTTGGCAGAAGCAGTGATATCACCGTCGTTTTGGACGCGACGCTCAAGCAGGTAGCCATTGGTTGCTGAACCGTCAGCATAGACGCGCATCAGATCCATGAAGGTGCCGTCAGCCAGCAGCTGGTCGATCTCTTCAGCAGATTTCAGCTTGTTCCAACCACCCTGTGCTTTACCGCGGCGACCTTTGATCTCGACCTTTGTCCGGGTCTCACTCAGGTACTTCTGGATGGACTTCTTGGCTTGCAGCATCTCAGCAACATCACCGGAAGCAGCGATTGCTTCTGGACCCGGATCAAACGGCATGTAGGTGTTGTCTGCATGGCATGTTGCCCAGCAACCAACCTGTTCACCCATCTTGATACCGGTGCCGGTGATCATCATGGCAACCTTGATCTGGTTTTCAGGATCCATCTTGCCACCGTCAACAAATGGTGCAGGTGCATGAGGAGTATCTGGCCATTGCAGGCGGAAGTAGACATTCTCATCATCATGAGCAGCCTGCATCGTTGCGTTGATCACACCACGCTTCCCAGGAATTGGGGTCGGCTCGGTGTTGTCAGTGCCTTTGACGATCTTGTTGCCAATGTTGTTCAGCTCTTTCGCATGACAGGTTGTGCACTGGTCGCCACCCTTTGTCAGCGGACGAGCACCACCGTGCTGCTTGCCGTTCTGCACAAACTCGAAGGAAGCCTGACCAGGGTAGAACAGTGTCATGTCTACGCTGTCCACACCGCTCCAGTCGATGTTGGCACCAACAGTGTCGCCTGCATCAGCAGCAGGTGCTTCACCGGCAGCTTTTGCACGTTCTTCAGCAACGGCTGCGTCAACAGCAGCTGCAATCTGAGCCTGTGTAGCTTCCTGCTGTGCTTTCTTCGCAGTGCTTGCAGCCTCAGCTTCAGCAGCTTCTTTGGCTTCAATGCGAGCAAGGCTCTCCAGATACTCTTTCGGAATCTCGCGAACGTAATTCTGGTCAGGAGCTTCAATCATCTCCAGATATTCATCAGATGCGCGGTCACGAACGTTCTTATGCGCAATACCTTTATGGCAATCGATACAGGTCTGCCCTGTTTTCATTGCATTCAGGTGCTGCTGACGTGCGCGTGGCTTCTGGAACTCCGGCATCATGGATTCAAAATCATGACAGTTACGGCATTCACGAGAGTCAGAAGATTTCATCCGCGCCCATTCGTTTTTGGCGAGGTGCAGACGTTTCTTGTCAAATTTCTCTGGTGTGTTGATCGTGCCGACCAGCTTGCCCCAAACTTCTTTGGATGCCTTGATCTTACGGATGATCTTATGTGTCCAGTCTTTAGGAACGTGGCAGTCTGAGCAAACTGCACCAACGCCTGACCGGTTTACGTCGTGGATTGTACCCTGATATTCCTGATAGACAAAGTCATTCATCTCGTGGCACGAGACGCAGAATTCTTTTGTGTTTGTGGCTTCCATGACGGTGTTGAAACCGCCCCAGAAGATAATGCCGACGACAAAAGCCCCCAAGAGGCCAGCAACCGGCATTCCCCATAGGAAATACCGGCGCCAGATCGGCTTTTTCTTTTCCGTACCGTTGGACTGGGTCATTTCCAGGCTCCGTTTTGGATTTTCTGTCGACCCATCCTAGTCGGGTCGTGTGCGGTCGGCTTTCAAGATACGGGGAGCAAATCCGTCATCTCCGACTGGTGTCCAGCCGTTGCAGTCTCGATACCGCTGATAAAAAAGAAGGGCGGGCGTGGTGCCCGCCCCTCAAAAGGATCGTTAGATCACATTAGGTAACGTGGTTCGAACGGATATGAACGTTGAACTTGCCGGTTGGAGCGTAAAGGCCCTTAATCCGGGTTTTCTCTTCAAGGGTTTCCGCATCGTAAACAACGATTTCACCGTTTGGAGCAAGAGAGTCGCCCATGTTCCAGTTGGATACCCAAACTTCAGAACCATCTGCGTTGAACTCGAAGTGAACAGCGGCATTGCCCTCTGTTTCGGTGATGGTGATTGTTTTCACAATCTCACCGGTTTCTTTCGAGATCACCTGAACAGCCTGCTGAATTTCAGGATCTGGGTGTTTGGTCTGGTCAGCCCATACGTACTTGGATTTTGGATGTGTACGGATGAACAGGCCTGGGCCGTCAGTTTCAACTTCGTAACACTTCTTCCAAGCTTCATCAGGACGTCCTGCTGGGTCGTTCGCCCAAACAGAAACAGTACCAACGCCGAGGTGGGTTGTACCTGCAACCGGACCACACTTAGGATCGTTCCAGTTAGCACCTGGACCTGGGTGTGGAAGAGCAGCAACGTCGATCATGGCTTCGAGCTTGCGCTCTTTGGTGTCGACAACAACCATTTTGTTCGATGCGTTAGCAGCGATCTGGAAGTAACGGCCTGTTGGATCGAAGAAGCCGTCATGCAGGAACTTAGCGGAGTCGATTTTGTCGATACGAAGGTTGTCGATATCGGAGTAATCAACCTGCCACATCTGGCCAAGTTCTTTAACAGCAACCAGCCATGTAGGCTCATTTGGAGTTGTGTAGATAGCAGCAACGCGGCTTTCTTCTACATAATCTCCGTCCACGTTCACGCCACGGGTTGAAACAACCTTAAGCGGTTCCATGGTCACTGCGTCAGAAATCACGAAGTGTGGAGGCCAGTAAGCACCACCAATGATGTATTTGCCATCGCCGGATACGGCAACGTCACGTGCATCATAAGCAACGGTAACTTCAGAAACGAGCATCTTGTCTGGTGTCTGCCAGAGGTCGATTTTCGTCATCTTGCCGTCACGGCCCATGGTGTACCAGAAACGACCTGGATTCTCAGGCTCTGCCAGTTTGTGGTGCTCGGATGCTTTGATCACGTGCACTGCATAACCGGTAGGAATATGAACCAGAACTTCTTTGGTGTCGCCGTCGATGACTGCAACTTTACCTGCATCACGCTCGATAACAACGAAGAAGTTTTCCCAGTTGCGGCCATGCATAGGCTTGGTTGGGTAATCTTTTTCTTCGACGTAAACCTTGCGGGTTTCCTTCATCTGAGCAAGTGACATCTCAGGTGGCTTTGGCGGATCCAACATAATGTAGGTCGCCATGTCCTTGATTTCTTGCTCGCTCAGGATTTCCGAGAAGTTGTTCATGCCGCCTTCTGTGCCCCAGGCGATGATCTTCTCAAGGCGTTCCTGACCTAGCTGAAGGGTACCACCTTCAGTGACGGTGCCGTCTTTGCCTTTTTTCTTCCAATGCGGCTCAAGGTTTTTACCTGTCGCGCCCTTGCGCAAAACGCCGTGACAGCCTGCGCACTGCTCAAAATAAAGCTGCTTAGAACGTTCAAAGGCTTCTTCGCTCAGTGTTGGACCTTCAGCAAATGCAGGTGCAGCTGCACTACCTAGCAACATCGCGAAGCCGGCCGCTAAAGCGTACCCTGACCCACGTCTCTTATTTTGTAACATTCTCAATCTCCAATGCTGGTGAGACCAGGTCACAGTGAATTGAACGGCCGCAGTCCTCCTTGACTAATGTTAAGCAAGAAAACTTAGAACCCCGCCCTGAAACATCACGCCCTAAAAAACCGCCGAAAACTCCCCATTTAGCCAAACTTGCGACAGAACGTCTCAACCGGGCTTTTCATTCAGTGGACAATAACCATGCGATGAAGAGGCGTTGAGACAGCCTTGAGCTGGAAATCGGCATTAAAACAGATAACATATTGAAGTAATTGACTTTAATTTTATGAGCGGCTGTCGTGTGTGGCAGTCAAGGAGAATGACGAACGATCGTTCAGCTGATTCTTGCTTTTGAGACTCCAGTTTTGCGTACTTCCAAAAACAGCCCCACAGACTCGCACATAGTTTTCAACTTCGGTTAAATTAAACGTTTATATTTTGCAGTGCACTCTGATATATCTCTGGTGTGGGTGATTCTTTGAGCGTCACTTTTTGAGAGATAGTCGTTGTATTGAGGCGTTTTGAATGTTGGAGTTGGGGACCTGTTATTATCCTGAGCAATGGCCAGAAGCTATTTGGGCTGATGATGCGTATCAGATGGTTGAGCTTGGGTTGAAATGGGTACGTATTGCTGAGTTTTCGTGGGCTTTGGTTGAACCGGAGGAGGGGAAGTTCGATTGGGCTTGGTTGGACAGAGCTGTCAACGTGCTCGGTCAAGCAGGGCTGTATGTTGTTATGTGTACACCAACTGCAGCGCCTCCCAAATGGCTCATCGATAAGCATCCAGAAATTCTTCCCGTCGATGAAAACGGAGTAACACGAAAATTTGGAGCGAGGCGCCACTATTGCTTTTCAAGCCCAATTTATCTTGAGTATGCGACAAAAATTGCGGAAGCATTTGCTCAAAGATATGGTCAGAATCCGTATGTCAAAGCTTGGCAGATTGACAACGAGTACGGGGATCACGACACAATTCATAGTTATTCGCCAGCAGCGAAGCGGGCCTTTGGCGAGTGGTTGGAGCGCCGTTATAGCTCAATCGAACAGCTAAACGAGGCATGGGGAACATGCTTCTGGGGTATGAAATACTCCGCATTCTCTCAGATTGAGCTGCCGAACAATCTGGTGGAGGAGCCAAGCCCAACTCATTTGTTGGATTACTATCGCTTTTCCTCTGATCAGGTCGTTAAGTTCAATCGGGCTCAAGTAGATACCCTTCGGAAATTTGTTGGAAGCTCGCCAATCACGCATAACTTTATGGGCCACAATGCGGACTATGATCATTATGCCGTTGGTGCGGATATCGACTTTGCCTCTTGGGACAGCTACCCCATGGGTGCACTTGTCTACTCGCCGAAGGAAGATGCTGAGAAAGCAAAGCTTCTGCGGGTTGGTTTGCCAGATCAACCTGCGTTTAATCATGATCTGTATCGCCATGTTGGCAAAGGTAAAGCCTGGGTGATGGAGCAGCAACCCGGACCTGTGAACTGGGCGAAGCATAACCAATCTCCTCAGGATGGCATGATCCGCCTTTGGACGTGGCTGGCTTATGCGCACGGCATTGATGTTGTCTGTTACTTCCGTTGGCGCCAATCAAAATTCGCGCAAGAGCAGTTTCATACAGGTCTTCTCTTGCCGAACAATGAGCCCGATCAGGCTTTTAGTGAAGTGGCTCAAGTGGCGAACGAGTGCAAACTGCTGCCCGAAGCCGGTGAAAAGCAAAAAGCACAGGTTGCGCTTGTCCTTGATTATCCATCTCGATGGGCAGCTCGTACCTTGCCTCAGGGAGTTGACTACTCCAGCGCGAAAGTTGCGATGGATTGGTACGCAACACTCTCCAGGATGGGTGCGGATGTCGATATCATTGGCCCGCACTCCGATCTCAGTGATTACAAGCTGATCATCCTCCCGGATATGATCATAGATAATCCGAAATTTACTTCGCGATTAAATGAGGCAACCGCCAAGGTCTTTCTGGGGCCGCGCTCTGGCAGTAAAACTGAACACATGCATGTTTCGGAGCCTTTGCCACCAGGCAGCCTCAAAGAGCTCATCCACCTTGATGTTGTGCGGGTGGAGTCTTTGCCTCGTTACAATCAAGATCAGTTTGTTTTCGAGGGGGAGCATGGAAATGTCACCAACTGGCGGGAGAGCATTAAGGCCTCTGAGGAGGTCTTAGGGCACTTCAAGTCAGATTATCGCGATGGGCATCCGGCATTGGTTGGTAATCAGAAATGCATCTATGCAGCGGCACACGTTGACGATGCTTTGCAGGAAAAAATAGCAACTTATCTTGTGAAATGGGCGGACGTTGAGTTGTATGCAGGCCTACAGGAAGGCCTCCGTATTACGTGTCGCGGACAACTTAAGTTTGCGTTCAATTTCACCAATGAAACCAAGTATCTGAATCTGCCGGAAGCGGCGGTGATCTATGTAGGGGCAGAGCACATATCGGCCTTTGGAGTTGTAATCTGGTCAGACAGTCCGATTGAGTGAGTAAGGTGATCAAAACATAAGTAGCTTTACATATAAAATTAAACGTTTATATTTTGAGCGGCCTTGCTCAGCTTCGGGGGGAGATCCATGGCAGGCGTAGATATCAAGCAGCTTTACAAAAGCTTCGGCAAGACAGAAGTGCTCACCGGAATCGATTTGAGTATCCGGGATGGAGAGTTCGTTAGCTTCCTTGGTCCGTCTGGATGCGGAAAGACGACGCTCCTGCGTTCCATTGCAGGGCTTGAAGAGGTGTCTGGTGGCTCTGTCAGGTTGGGAGAGCGTAACATAACGCAGTTGCCGCCTGCAAAGCGGGATATTGCGATGGTGTTTCAGAACTACGCGCTCTATCCGCACATGAACGTCTACAAGAACCTGTCTTTCGGTCTTTCCTTAAATGGTGTCCCTAAAGTGGAGATTGAAGAACGAGTACAGACTGCCGCACGAATTCTGCAAATTTCCGACCTTTTGAAACGCCGCCCAAGACAGCTTTCGGGTGGTCAGCGTCAGCGCGTGGCTATCGGGCGTGCCATTGTCCGTGATCCTAAGTTATTCCTGTTGGATGAGCCTCTGTCTAATCTGGATGCAGGTCTTAGAGTGAGCATGCGGGTGGAACTGGCCAGTCTTCACCGCCGGTTGGGTGTGACTATGATTTACGTCACGCATGATCAGGTAGAAGCAATGACGCTTTCTAGTCGTGTCGTTGTCCTGAACAAAGGTGTGGTGGCACAGTTCGGTACACCGCTTGAGTTGTTTTATGCTCCGCAAAACCTGTTTGTTGCCGGTTTTATCGGTTCACCCAAGATGAACATGATGAAAGTAAATGCCAATGCTATCAATGAGATGAGTATCGCACTCACATCAGAAAGCATCTCTGGCTCTATTTCGTTTCAGTTAAGTGCTCCCGTGCAACAAGTCCCCGACCAGCCTCACACTTTTGGTATTCGCCCAGAAAATGTGGGGCTGGTTGAGGAAGCCGAGTCTCATATGAGCGGCAACGTGGAACTGGTCGAACGATTGGGAACAGAAAGCCAGGTTCATGTTCGTTTGGACTCTGGTCAGGGGCTCACGGTTGTCACCAGAGGAACGCATCCGGTCAATATGGGCGACAGGGTCCATCTCAATTTTCCAGCAAAGCACTGCCATCTTTTTAATCCTGAGGGGGAGGCCTATCCACGCAAGTTGGATGGGGAAACGCGTTCATTGATTGAACGTCAGGAGACTGCAGCACTTTGCATTGCATAGAAGGAGGAGAGGAATGAAAAAGCGTCTGAAACAATTAGCGATGGTGACAGCAGTTACCTCAATGGCTTTGGGAGGAGCCAGTGCTGCATTTGCAGAAGAGGTGCTCCGCTTTGCAACATGGAACAGCAGCGAGAACCTCGCTATTCTACAGGAAATCTCAAAGCGTTTTGAAGCTGCAAATCCCGGCGTAAAAGTGCAGGTAGAATCCTACGGTGATGGCTATGACAAGAAGCTCATTGCAGCATTCGGGGCCGGAAACCCACCTGATGTCATGTACATGTGGAACTACCCTAAGTACTACAAGTCTCTGATGCCTCTTGACGAGTTGATGGCGCGTGATGCTGAGAGCATGGATCTTGAGGATATTCCTGCGGGCCTAATCAATACCACGCGGATAGAAGGCAAGGCCTACGGCATTCCTGCGGGCTTCACCACTCATGTCGTCTTCTACAACAAAGATATGTTTGAAGCTGCTGGTGTTGCCGAGCCAAAAACAGGATGGACTTGGTCAGATCTGCGTGAAAAAGCCGCGCAATTCCGCGAAAAGGGCAGTAAGACCTATGGTTTCGCCGTGGAAGCCAAGCCAGATCCATATGACTATGAGCAGTTCTTCTGGTCCAACGGTACGCGCTTTATTGCGGAAGATGGCAGTTCAGTTGATGGATACATGAACAGTCCGGAAGCTGTCGAAGTGCTGACCATGTTTGCTGAAATGGCGAAAAACGAAGAGGCTACGGTTCTCGGCATTGGTGATAGCACCTCTGGCTCTGCACTCTTTAAAGGTAGCAAACTGGCCATGTTCCAGAGCGCTATGTGGTCCAAGGGGGGGATCGACAAAGCAGGCATAAACTATGGTGTTGCCATGTTACCTGCGTTTGGTGACAAGCCTGTTCATTCATCAATCGGCGCCTCTGCTATGTCCGTCGCGAAGGCGACGAAAAATCCTGAGCTGGCTTGGGAATTTGTTAAATTCTACGCCTCCCCAGAGGCCGTCAAGTTGCGTGAAAACGACTTGTCAATCCGCACAAGTGTCGCTGAAGAGATGAACCTTACAGCTGACCCGATCTACAAGCCATTTTTTGAAATGCTGGCCCTTTCTGATCGGGAATCCAACGCGTTTCTCAAGCACAAAAACTGGAGCAAGATCCAGACCAATCTTGAACGTGCGATTGAGGCGACCATGATCGAAAAAGGTAACGCTAAGAAACACTTGGACAGTGCTGTTGCGCGCTCGAAGCGTCACCTGAAATAAGAAATGTTGGGGGAGGGAGAGATGTCTACATTGGTCGTGCAGGATGAAGTATCCGAGGAGCGGCATCGCTTCATCGAAAAGCTAACACCATATCTATTCATCTCTCCCTGGATCTTGGGCTTCCTGTTTTTCACATTGGGGCCGCTCATCTTCTCGTTCATCATGAGCTTTTATGACTGGCCTGTGGTGGGAGAGCGTACATTTGTTGGGCTACAGAATTACGAGGTGATGCTGACAGAAGATCCGCTGTTCTGGGATAGTCTCTGGATTACCGTCAAGTTCGGTCTGTTCTTCGTGCCATTTAATGTGGTCCTTGGGTTATTGCTGGCTGTACTGCTCAATCAGAAAGTCTTTGGCACAGGCGTCTTTAGAACGATCTTCTATCTGCCCTCGGTAATCTCCGGCGTTGCACTGGTAACCATCTGGGCGTGGATCTACAGCCACGAATACGGCATCCTGAACTTTCTGCTTGGATTGGCAGGTATCGAAGGGCCGAATTGGTTGGGGGATCCAAACTGGTCGTTGCTGGCTATCGTGATTGCATCTCTTTGGGGCCTGGGCGGCACCATGCTCATATTGCTGACTGGCCTGCAATCCATCCCAAAAGAACTTTACGAGGCGGCCAAAATGTCTGGTGTGCCAGCGTGGGCACGACTTATTTATATCACCATCCCAATGCTCTCACCCATGCTGCTTTTCACTGTGATCACGTCGATCATCTCAGCCTTTCAGCAGCTCACAATCGCGCTGTTACTGACCGGCGGTGGACCATTGGAGAGCACCTATTTCTTCGCCATGTACATTTACGACAATGCCTTCAAGTATTTCGAGATGGGTTTTGCTGCTGCGAACTCATGGGTCATGTTCCTGATCATTCTCGTCCTGTCCATGTTGGTCCTGAAATCATCTTCCGCGTGGGTTTACTATGAAGGAGAGATGAAGAACTCGGAGGCAGCTGATGACTAGAGCTCTCACATATGGTGCGCTGCTGTTTCTCTCAGCAATGTTCATCATACCGTTCTATTGGACATTCATCACGGCAGTAAAAAGCATTGGCGAGCTCTATCAGTTCCCGCCAGTCTTCTGGCCCGATGAGGTTATGTGGGATAATTTTGTCACCGCTTGGTTCAAGCAACCATTTGATGTCTATCTCAAGAATTCTGTGATTGTGGTGGTCCTTTCCACCATCGGGCAATTGTTTTCCTGCTCTCTGGTAGCCTTCGGTTTTGCCCGCTTCAAGTTCAGAGGCCGTGACGCTATTTTCGTCCTGTTGCTCTCCACCATGATGATCCCGTGGGATGTGAAAATGATCCCGCTCTACATGGAGTTCAACATGCTCGGCTGGATCAACACACTCAAACCATTGATCGTTCCGGCCTACTTCGCAGATGCGTTCTTCGTGTTCCTGCTGCGCCAGTACATCATGACTGTTCCCATTGAGATTGACGAAGCCGCCCGCATGGATGGCGCCAACTCCTGGCAAATCTATTGGCGTATTCATCTGCCGTTGATGATGCCTGCTCTGGTGTTGGTTGGCACGTTCCACTTCATGAACGGGTGGAACGACTATCTTGGCCCGCTGATCTATCTGAACGACCAGTCCAAATACACACTAACGCTGGGCCTTTCCATGTTCAAAGGTCTGCATGAAACGGACATCACGTCCATCGCGGCCATTACTGTGGTTCTTTGCATCCCGCCGCTGATCCTGTTCTTTTTTGCGCAGCGCTACATCATGGACGGCTCAATCGGCTCCTCGGTGAAGGGATAAGGCATGACGCTATTTGACTTCGACCGCGTGCCATTCTCCCGCCACCAGCGCTTTACAACGCTCTCCATGATGTGCGGTCAGGATGATGAACAACGCTGCTATCTACGCTATGTCGCTGGTGGAGATGAGCGACCAAGCCTGGGCCGCTTGTGCAAGCTGGAGTTTCTGAGCAAGGATGGCACAGTACTCACCCCTCAGTTCACGCTGTCTCCACATCGTCTGGATGTTGATCTGTTCTCAAATGAGAGAAAGCAGGGATATGTCAGCTTCTGCATTGGTGAGGGAGAACTGCTACACATCAAAGGGCAGGGCGTCTCACTGAAGTTCGCCTTGGAAGGCTCCCGTTATGATTACGCTTTCCAACACCCCAACGGAGACCAATGCATCGTTGCAGCAGGCGAAAACCTGCGACTGACACCGTTCACAACAGCTGGCAATGCTGTTGTTGAAGGCAACTGGCGCCGCGATCATGCAGACAACGTTTCCCTGATCTTTTCTGGAGAGCAGTTTGAAGGCGGTATAAGCCTTCACCGCCGCCTCTGTCCTAAAGTCGAGAAACAGTCCTTCGAAGCAGCTCAGGCAATATCTCGGCAAGCCTTTTTCAACTGGCATGGCAAGCAAGACCAAAGTGAAGCGGAGCAACTCGCCACCTACCTCCTTTGGGCAAACACTGTTCCTGCAGAAGGAGCGCTAACGCATCCGTCTACCTACATGTCCAAGAACCACATGATCAACATCTGGAGCTGGGACAACGCCTTTTCTGCAATCGGGCTTGCTGGTATCGATCCTGATCTGGCATTTAGTCAGTTCGCTGCAATTTTTGACTGGCAGGATGACAGCGGACTACTGCCAGATTTTGTGCACGATGCTGGCGCTTCCTTTGCATTCACAAAACCACCCGTCCACGGTTGGGCACTCCTGCACATCTTTGAAGCCTATCGTGATTGCTTTAACTCAGAGCAGCTCGTGTATCTCAGAGACAAGATGGAACGCCAGCTCAGCTATTGGCTCACGCATACACGCGCAAGTGAACAGGAGCTTCCCAGCTACTTTCACGGCAACGACAGTGGCTGGGACAACACCAGTTTCTTCGATCACGGCGGTCCGGTCGTTGGACCAGACCTGCCAACATTCCTATGCCTGACAGCCACCTGCATTGCGCGGCTCTACCGCACATCAGAAGACCCGAATACCGCGAGTAAGTATGATCATGTCAGTAAGCAACTGAAAGACCTGATGATAAACCAGCTATGGAACGGCAAGACCTTCGACTTCCGCAAACCTGCTCAGCCAGACTTGGTCTTGCCAGACACTAGCCTGGCGCAGTTTATGCCTCTTCTGCTTGGCAGTGATCTGCCAAGAGAGATTGCAGGCAAACTCATAGAAAGGTTCAATACTCAGGGCTTTCTCACTGAATGGGGACCTGCTACAGAAAACCCGCAAAGCACGTATTATGAGGCCGATGGGTATTGGCGTGGTCCAATATGGGCTCCAACGACTCTACTGATCTTTGACGGTTTGTGCCGGCAAGGCGAAATCCGGCTGGCTCACGAGCTGGCAAAGCGGTTCATGAAAACCTGCGAGGCCTCAGGAATGGCGGAAAACTTTGATGCCTTGACTGGAACCGGTCTTCGCGACAAAGCCTTCGCTTGGACATCTGCCGTTTATCTTCGTTTTCAGAATGTGCTTTCCAAAGCGCAACTGACCCCAGCTTGAGTACCCCATGGCGCAAAGACCGACGATCAAAACAATTGCTAAGGAAACCGGGCTTTCAACGGCAACAGTATCGAAAGCACTAAATGCCTCACCGCAGGTGCGCCCACGCACACGTGACAAAGTACTGCAAGCGGCTAAAGAGCTGGGATACGAACTTAACATCAGTGGAGTTCAACTCCGGACTGGCAAGACCTATCAGATAGCCATGATCACAGTCATTGCATCACCTGATGATGACGAATGGGCAGGTGTTGGTTACACGCAGCTGATCAGCGGAATATCCCGTGCAATTGAGCATACGCCTTACAGAGTTGTGCAGCATCAGGTTGCCAGTTTTGATGATAGCTTTGAGGTTATAAAACGCATCGTTCAAAACAAAAAAGCCGATGGAATCATCATCTCCGGAACGAGAGCAAATGATCCGCGCATCAGCTTCATGCAGGAGCAGGACTTTCCGTTTGTTACCTACGGAACCAGTGATGCCAGCGCACCCCATGCGTTTGTTGATACCGATAACCGCCGTATTGTGACGATCTGTGTTGAGCGTTTGCTCTCCAAAGGTCATCGCCGCATCGCGATGATCAATGCCAGAGAAGAGTTGAACTATACTCAAAACCGTATTGAGGCTTACAAAGCCGCACTGTCAAAGGCGGGCCAGACATTCGACCCTTCACTGCTTGCTTACGGGCGCCTGACACCGGCCTTCGGGCGAGAACAGCTTTTTGAAATGTCCATGTTTGATGAGCCGCCGACTGCCTACATCTGTGCCAATGAAGCAACCGCAATGGGGGTTCTGTCAGGCTTTCAGGTGCGTGGTATGGAGCATGGCCGGGATGCTGTCGTTATTGCGACAGATGACCTGAACGTGTCGCAGTATTTCTCACCGCCAATTACAACATGTTATCTCCCGATATCAAAGCCGAGCGAAACGCTGGGCAAGTTCATGCTGAACTTAATTGGCGGTGAGGATCCTATCAATCTCCAAAAATTGTTCGTACCAGACCTCATCGAACGCGGCGCAGATACCTGCAACTTGGAGAGACAGTAAGGGCTTTTCAGCCGCTCCCATCTGCAATCAGAGCAACATCCCTATACCCTTGCTTTGCAAGCGCCTCTGCACCGCGCCATGCGCGCAGGCCTGTGCGGCAGCAAAGGGTGATGCGGTGTGCAGGGTTAAAGTTGTGCTGGTCGAGTTCATCGGGGGCAAGACGCAGTGCGGTATTGCAGACAGGCTGGGGGGCTTCCAATGCATCTCGAAGCTCAATCACTACGTCGTCCTGCCTCAGTTCACTAACTGAGATAAAGGGTGCATGCCAGTCCGGTTCTTTGGCGTTGAGAAACGAAAAGCCACCGAACTCAAATCTCATTAAATCCAATGTAGTGAGACGACCCAATGGGCTGGGCGAAAAGCCTAACAGTACCGCTAAAGTCATTTGTGCCTGCATGGCTCCGATGCTCCCGACCGAAGGGCCGAGGACACCCGCACTGGCGCAATTGGCAGAGTTGGTTGGTGGGGAGGGGAAGACAGCTCGCAGTGATGGCGCACCACCACAAAAACCTCCCAGATAACCGGAGGTTCCAAGTGCAGAGGCTGAGATAAGCGGTTTGCTTTGTTGGTAGCACTCATCTGAGAGCGTGTAAGAGGCTGCAAACGTATCTGCAGCATCCACGATGATATCTGCCTGGGCAATCAGTCTGCCCGCATTTGCAGGATCCAGAGCAATGTTGAGCGCGCGTAGCTCCACCTCTGGGTTGTAGCCATGTAACCGAGCTGCTGCGGCATAGGCCTTGCTCTCCCCCACATTTGCCGGTGAATACAAAGGCTGTCGATGCAGATTACTCTCTTCAATCATATCGGGATCAACAATCGTGATAATGCCCACACCGGCACCGGTAAGATATTGCAGGACAGGGCAGCCTAAACCGCCAGCACCAACAACGAGGACATGAGCAGATCGCAACCGCTGTTGTCCTGCTGTCCCAACTTCAGACAAGAGCATCTGGCGGTCATAACGCGTCATTGCTTGCAAGCCTCCACCCATTCCTGTGTTCGGGTAATTGGATCGTGTGCCTGTAAAATGTCAGTCACCACCGCTGCGCTATCAGCACCAGCTTCAAACACACCGGCAAGTCGCTCCGGTGTTAATCCACCTATGGCAACAAGAGGTGTCTTGCCAACCATCTGTTTCCAGCGGCTGACACGCTCCAAACCTTGTGGAGCCCACTTCATTTTCTTCAGCTTGGTTGGATAGACCGGGCCCAGAGCGACATACTCGGGCTTGAAGGAGAGGGCGCGATCCAACTCGGCCTCATCATGGGTGGAAAGACCAAAGCGAACACCAGCCTTCTGGAGTGCAGCAAAGTCAGCACTGTCCATGTCTTCCTGCCCAAGATGAACGAAATCACAGCCAAGTTCTAATGCCAGCTCCCAATAGTCATTGATGATCAGTTGAACACCATGTTGACGGCAATAGTCACGAGCCTGTGCAATTTGCAGACGAACAACCTGTTCAGGTTGGTCTTTGATCCGTAGTTGAACAAGCTTCACGCCGTGAGGGACAAGCTGTTCAATCCAGTCCGCGTCTCCGGCAATCAGATAAAACCGTTCCATCAGAGCAACTCCGCCATGCCAAGGATTGGGGTAGAGGGAACCGCCATGTCGCGTGGGTCCATAGGGTCTGCGATGTTTCCATTCCGCCCTGCTTCAATTGCCTGTGCCATGGCCTGCGCCATCAAAACCGGGTCACCCGCTTTGGCAACTGCGGTGTTGAGTAGAACAGCATCCATGCCAAGCTCCATTGCACGCATGGCGTCAGAGGGACGCCCAATACCAGCATCCACGATCAAGGGTACATCCGGAAAATGCGCCCGCATGGCCCGCAAGGCCTCAGGATTTCGCAGGCCCTGACCAGACCCGATGGGAGCCCCCCACGGCATCAGCAGTTTGCATCCGGCTTCCAACAACTTTTCGCCAACCACAAGATCATCAGTTGTGTATGGAAACACCTTGAAACCATCTGCACAGAGAATCCTCGCAGCTTCGACCAACCCAAAGATATCGGGCTGTAAGGTGTCTGAGTTGCCGATAACCTCTAGCTTGATCCAGTCGGTTCCAAACAACTCGCGAGCCATCTGTGCAGTAACAACGGCTTCTTGCACGCTATGGCACCCAGCGGTGTTGGGCAGAATTCTGCAGCCACTATCTTTCAATAGCCCCCAGAAACCAGCTCCAGAACCGTCAGCGGTTTCGCGCCGCAAAGAGACCGTGATGATCTCTGTTCTGCTGGTCTCAATTGCTTTTTGCAGTACCGCAGGAGAGGGATATTGCGCTGTTCCTAGCAACAGCCGGGAACTAATGTCTGTACCATAAAGCTGCATGTTACCCTCCCTGCATAGGCGCAAGAACTTCCAGTCGATCGCCTTCTGAAAGGGATGTCACAGAGTAGTCCTCACGAGGAACAAAACGGCCGTTCAAAGCCGTCGCAACAGCGGGGCTGGTGAACTCCAGCTCCGTAAGAGCATCCTCCAACGTTTCGTTGGTGACCTCGCGTGGTTCCGCATTCACGATGATCTTCATACGCAAGCCTCCTTCAAAAGATGTTGTGCTGCTTGCTGTGCCAGTGCTGGTGCAAGCAGAAAACCGTGGCGGTAAAGCCCGTTGAGGTGAAGAGACCCGTCATGCTCGATCAGTCGAGGCAAGTTGTCTGGAAACGCTGGACGCAATCCCGCTCCAATTTCAACCACACTGGCCTCGGCAAAGGCAGGGTGAATGGCAAAGGCTGTGCTCAGCATTTCTGTAAGGGAGCGAAGAGTAGGAGGACGTTCAGAATTACTCTCCACCATGGTCCCGCCAATCATGAATAAACCATCAGCCCGCGGGACCAGATAAAGCGGCATACGTGGGTGTAAGAGCCGGATGACACGGGAAAGCTGAACCTCAGGACAATGCAAAATCGCCATCTCACCGCGCACAGCCCGCAAGTCAGGAAGGCTGGATGCGGTTGCTGTGCAATTGAGATTGACCCGCTCAGGTGCAGTCCTTCCATATTGGATCTCTACCCCAAGCTCCTGAACAGCCCCTGTCAGGTCAGCCAGTGCCTGCCGTGGGTCCAGATGAGCTTCCTCTTTGAAAAACAGCCCACGCTCAAAGCGTCCAGCCAATGCTGGCTCCAGCTCTGAGATCGCTTGACCGTTCACCTCGGTAAAGTGTGAGGTCCGCCGTGCAAAACGGGTCAGCTCGGCCTGATCGCGCGGCGGAGTAACCACCAGCGTTCCGTGCCGGGTCACAAGCGTTACCTGAGACCACCAATCAGCGGCTTGCACCCCAAGTGTAACAACGTCTTCTTCTGCGCTTTCACGCTCGCAAAACGGAGCAAGCATGCCGCCGGCAAACCGTGCGACACTGCTTTCGCCCGGTTTAGCGGATTTTTCAAAGATAGTGACGGATGCACCGCGCTTTGCTAGCTCATAGGCGGAAGCCAGCCCCGCAAGGCCGGCTCCTGCAATCGTAATCACTGCTCTGTCCCTTCAAGTGGCAGGTACAACTTGCCGCCTTCGCGGAACTTGGCTGCCATAGCCTCCATACCTTCCTTCTGGGCCTCCGCGCGGATATCGTGCGAGATCCGCATGGAACAGAACTTAGGTCCGCACATAGAGCAGAAATGAGCCACTTTATGCGCGTCTTTCGGCAGAGTTTCATCGTGGAACTCTCGCGCAGTATCGGGATCGAGAGAGAGGTTGAATTGATCCTCCCAGCGGAATTCAAAGCGAGCACGAGATAAGGCATCATCCCGCCGCTGGGCACCTGGCAAGCCTTTGGCAAGATCAGCTGCATGAGCTGCAATCTTGTAGGTAATCACGCCGGTTTTTACATCATCCCGGTCCGGCAATCCCAGATGCTCTTTGGGCGTCACATAGCAAAGCATGGCACAGCCAAACCACCCGATCATCGCAGCGCCAATGCCGGAGGTGATGTGGTCATAACCGGGTGCGATATCGGTAGTAAGGGGCCCAAGCGTATAGAACGGCGCCTCATGGCAGCATTCCAGCTGTTTATCCATGTTTTCTTTGATCTTGTGCATGGCCACATGGCCCGGCCCTTCGATCATCACCTGGCAATCCTTGGCCCACGCAATTTTGGTAAGTTCTCCAAGTGTCTCCAGCTCTGCAAACTGCGCTTCATCATTGGCATCTGCAATGGAACCCGGACGCAATCCATCACCAAGGGAGAAGGCAACATCATACTGGCGACAAATATCGCAGATTTCGTCAAAGTGTTCATAGAGGAAGCTATCTTTGTGGTGATGCAGACACCACTTGGCCATGATGGAGCCTCCACGGGAGACAATGCCGGTCACGCGATTGACGGTCATCGGCACCATGTGCAGGCGCACACCTGCATGAATGGTAAAGTAATCAACCCCTTGCTCTGCCTGTTCAATCAGGGTGTCGCGGAAAATCTCCCAAGTCAGATCCTCGGCAATGCCATTCACCTTCTCAAGTGCCTGATAAAGCGGGACAGTCCCAATTGGTACAGGGCTGTTGCGGATGATCCACTCACGGGTGTTGTGAATATTACGCCCGGTAGACAGATCCATCACCGTGTCAGCACCCCAGCGGATCGACCACACCATCTTGTCTACTTCCTCTTCCATGGAAGAGGTAACAGCAGATGTACCCATATTGGCGTTGATCTTGACCAGAAAGTTCCGCCCGATGATCATCGGCTCACTCTCAGGGTGGTTGATGTTTGACGGAATGATCGCGCGGCCAGCAGCCACCTCATCACGTACAAACTCTGGTGTTACATAATCTGGAATGCTCGCACCCCAGTCATTGCCACACCGCTCTTCTGCAACCGCTTCCCGCAACTGGTTTTCGCGGATGGCGATAAACTCCATCTCCGGTGTGATAATGCCAGCGCGGGCATAGGCCAGCTGGGTGACGGCTTTACCGTCCTTTCCGCGCAAGGGGCGAGGCTTCACCGGAAACTCAGGAACAAGCCGGTCGCCTTTCACAAAACCATTGTCTTCAGGCTTAATCTCACGGCCATCATATTCCTCGGTGTCACCGCGCGCCTCGATCCACTTGCGCCGTAGAGCAGGCAAACCTTCAGAAATATTCGTTGTTGCCGTTGGGTCTGTGTATGGGCCGGAACTATCATAGACTGGCAGCGGTGGCTCGCCTGCAGTTGGGTGTACGCTGATCTCGCGCATGGGCACGAGCACGTCTTCGTGCAGGCTGCCACGAACGTAGATTTTACGCGCTGCTGGCAAGGCGCCTGTGGTGATGGATGGGTTTGGCGTCGTCATTATGGTGCTCCTCAAGTTCATAACTCGAAAAAGACACCAGATGAGTCTTGGCTGGGAAACGGCAGAAAGAACTTCTGCTGCTAAGATCGCGGTTGTTACACTAGCCTTATAAACAGGTCCCGCGACCCGTGCTTCCTACGCCAGTATCAACTGGGTCAGGTTCTAAGGGTCGCGTCGCCGAGCTTGCGCTCTGTCAGCCTCTCAGTCTCCTTGGTGAGACTCCCCTGCATACATGATTTTGCTAGAACGATTATGAACTACTGTCAAGGCAGGTTCGGTTCAGGCGGGGTTCAGAAAACTTTTGTAGTTTGGTCTTTCAGAGAAGAGAGTTGCTGATCCATATTGGCTTTTGAGGATTGCATACCTATCTCTCATCTAAGAATTTCACATCTGGATATCGCGAAAAATAATATCAACGAATGCTTGAAACCTGTTCTCTCCCATCCGTTTTAGCTGGCCCAATCTTGCGTCGACTGGAAACCTCACGTTTAACATTCTGGCTCGCAGTGCGCGCTCCGGCGGATGTGAAACTGGATTTGCTCCCACAAGGCCGTGAGCCGCAAACCTACGAGCTGACGAAAGCGCAAACTGAGGTAAACCTGATCTCAGCAGGGGTACATCTCCACTACCTCCTGATCGATCTACCTCTCCAAAGCCCTTTACCGCATGACACTTGGATCAGCTATCGCCTCGCTCTGCGTATGGAGGATGACGAGGAGGCTGGTTGGCAGGATCATTCCGTATGGGCGCCTGATCTCTGCTATGAAAATCAGGAGCTTCCCGGCTTTCTGCTAAGCTCAAAAGTTTCCTCGCTCCTGCACGGGTCCTGCCGCAAACCACATCACGAATCCGGCGATGGTCTGGTCGCAGCTGATCAGTTTCTGGCAAAGCATATCAGGGCTGAGAACGGCACCAAAATTGACAAGGAAAAATGGCCAACTGCCCTCGTGATGAGTGGCGATCAGATTTACTCAGATGATGTTGCTGGCCCCATGTTGCGAGCTATCCATGCGCTCATCGAAAAACTCGGTATCACTGAGGAACAGCTGGCAGGCTTGGAAAGCAAAGTGCCTGATAAGGCATCAGATTTCTACCAACACGGCGACACCTACTACCGCCGCGAAAAGTTTCTCCCAAGTCTGGAGAAGAACAGAAAGCTCTGGCTTGTCTTGTTCGGTGGCGTAGAAAAACCAATCTTTACTGCCGATCATGCCCATAACCATCTGATCACACTTGCTGAATTCTTGGCAATGTACCTCCTTGTCTGGTCTCCAGCACTATGGGATCTGGTTGAGACAGACGTTCCTGAAGGACTGACACCAGAAGAAGCAGCGCTCTATGAGAGCGAACAGAAAATTCTGAAAGAGTTTGTTGTTGGCCTCAGTCAGGTGCGCCGCCTGTTTGCGCATCTTCCGGTCGCGATGATCTTTGATGACCATGATGTCACTGATGACTGGAACCTCAACCGTGATTGGGAAGAGACCGCCTACGGCCATCCGTTCTCCCGACGGATCATTGGCAATGCCTTGTGTGCCTATATGCTCAATCAGGGGTGGGGCAACCGACCTGAAGCGTTCTCAGGTGGAACACTTGAAGCGATGACGCAAGCTGTCACTGTGCCCGGCACAAACAGCTACGATGAGTTTCTGGATCACCTCTTCGCCTTTGAAAACTGGGACTATTACTGGGAACTAGACCCACCACTGCTGGTGCTGGATACGCGCACACGCCGATGGAGATCAGAGCGGGCAGGGCATCTACCCTCGGGTCTTCTGGACTGGGAAGCGGTCACAGATTTACAACGATCTCTGCGCGGAAAAGACGCCGTGCTACTCGTCTCCGCAGCCCCGATCTTCGGCGTAAAGCTGATCGAAACGCTGCAGAAGCTGCTCACGTTCATGGGCAAGCCGCTCATGGTGGATGCGGAATACTGGATGGCACATCCGGGAACGGCAGATGGCATTTTGAATGTGTTCCGCCACCGCAAAACGCCAGATCGCTTTACGATCCTTTCTGGTGACGTGCACTACTCCTTTGTTTACGATGTCGAGTTACGCGGACACTCTCGTGGGCCTGACATCTGGCAAATCTGCAGCAGTGGCATCAAAAACGAGTTCCCGGCCAAACTGCTTGATAAACTCGACCATCTGAACCGCTGGCTCTATGCGCCTCGCTCTCCCTTGAACTGGCTCACCAGACGACGTGGCATGAAGGTTATTCCGCGCAAACCTGTGGGCACGCATCATGGCCGACGCTTGCTGAATGCAAGTGGCATTGGATTAGTTGAGTTTGATGAACACGGCGGCCCAGATCAAATCAGCCAGTTGCTGCCTGATGGACGTCAGGTCGTCTTTGTACGCCGCGAAGAAGAAGCACGCTGGGATTGATCAAGAAAAAACTAGGTCCAAAACAATACCTGTGGCCTGCAATTGTCACAGGTAACTGCTAGAAATCTATTGAGATTACGCAAGTTGCGGGTCTTTTCTAATATATCATTGCCATATCGTGAGTTGTTGGTATGCTATTGGTATCAGGGAGAGTCTCGTGTCCAGCATATCCAAAAAAGTGGGGTTTCCAGAACATTCCAATCCGCAGGAGTGGCGTGAAACCGAGCAAAGATCTTCACGTTATGCAGGCTTGGAAACATGGGGGACTGACGAAGTCCTCAAAGCCTTGCTGGGTGGTCAAATGCAAGCCCTCAACGCTGTCTGGTCTGCGTTGGGAGAGCTGGAAGCCGCAGTTGATGCTGCTGCCCAAAGATTGCAGGGAACCGAAGGTAGACTTGTGTACGTCGGCGCAGGTACTTCAGGCAGGCTTGGCGTTTTGGATGGCATTGAACTCATCCCCACATTTGGCTGGCCAGAGCATCGATTGATCTATGGTCTGGCAGGTGGCGAAGCTGGATTGTTACGCCCGCAGGAAGGCGCTGAGGACAGCGAAGAAGCAGGCCGTGCTTTCATTTTAGAGAACAATGTCGGCGCTTCTGATGTCGTCTTGGGTATTGCAGCAAGCGGCACCACACCTTTTACCCGCTCTGCCATTCAAACCGCCAGAGGCGCGGGGGCTCTTACAATATCACTGGCGAATAATCCGCAAAGCCCGTTACTGGCCGATGCTGAGCATGAAATCCTTTTAAGGACAGGTCCGGAAGTGTTGGCAGGATCAACCAGATTATCGGCAGGAACCAGCCAAAAGGCGGCACTCAACCTATTTTCTACAGCGCTCATGGTCCGGTTGAAGAAGGTGTATCGCGGTTACATGGTGGATATGCAGCTGACCAACATCAAACTGGATCAGCGCGCCAAAGACATGGTGGTCTCACTCACCGCTTGCTCGCAGGAAAAAGCCGCAGCTGCCCTGCATGAAAGTGACAGTCAGATCAAGCTGGCTGTCTTACTGGTGCTGGGGGCAACAAAGCAACAGGCCACTAATGTTTTGAATGAAACTCAGGGAGATTTGGGAGAATCTCTTCGGGTGCTTGGGTTACATCAACCTGACTGAATTATGTGCACATTGCGATCTGCTTAGACCGTTATGTGCCAAAAGGAATATTCGCCAGCTGGGGGGCTGGCGAGTTGCAATACCGACGGTTTTTCAAGGCGGTATTCGATCATTTGTTACGGGAGGAATTAATGAAACACTATTTGACATCAGGCATTGCTGCATCCCTGCTTCTGGGCTCCGCATCTTTTGCTTTTGCAGCGTCTGAACTGACAATTGAGAGCTGGCGTAACGACGATTTAAGCATCTGGCAGGACACCATTCTACCTGCGTTTATGAAAGCGCACCCAGAGATCAAAATCAGGTTCTCGCCAACAGCTCCAACACAATACAATGCAGCACTGAATGCAAAGCTGGAAGGTGGAACCGGTGGTGATCTGATCACATGCCGTCCGTTTGATGGGTCGCTGGATCTCTACAGTAAAGGCTATCTGAAGAACCTGCAGGGCATGGCAACCCTCGATAACTTCCCGGATTCAGCAAAAGGTGCATGGAGCACCGATGATGGCAGTGCAACCTTCTGTGTGCCAATGGCCGCTGTGATCCACGGCTTCATCTACAACAAGGATGCTTTTGCTGAAGTCGGTGTTGAACCACCAAAAACTCAGGCAGAGTTCATTGCTGTTCTCGATAAGATCAAGGAAGACGGCAATTACATCCCAATGGCGATGGGCACGTTGGATCAGTGGGAATCCGCTGCAATGGGCTATCAGAATATTGGGCCAATGTACTGGAAAGGTGAGGAAGGCCGTAAGGCAGTCGTTGCTGGCACCGGAAAGTTGACGGATGATGGCTGGGTTAAGCCGTTTGAAGTACTGGCAAGCTGGGGGCCGTACCTTGGGGATGGCTATGAAGCTCAATCCTATCCGGATAGCCAGACACTGTTCACACTGGGCCGCGCTGCAATCTATCCATCAGGCTCTTGGGAAATTGCAGGCTTCAACCGCGATTCAGACTTCGAGCTTGGCGCCTTCCGTCCACCTCTGCCAGCAGAGGGTGACAGTTGCTACATCTCAGACCACACTGACATCGGCATTGGCCTGAATGCAGCCTCGCCAAATTCTGAAGCTGCCATGAAGTTCCTTGAGTGGATGGGCACCAAAGAGTTCGCAGAACTCTATTCCAACGCTGTGCCGGGCTTCTTCTCCTTGTCCAAGCATGAGATCTCGCTCACTGATCCACTGGCGGACGAGTTCATCTCCTGGCGTAAAGACTGTCAGTCCACCAACCGCTCTGCGGCACAGATCGTTTCTCGCGGTACTCCAAACCTCTGGAACGAAATGTGGGTCGTGTCTGCAAACGTCATCAATGGCAAGCAGACACCTGCGGACGCAGCGAACCAGCTTCAGAAGGGGCTGAGCGCCTGGTACGAACCTCAGATGGATTAAACCATCTCTCTGACTGAATACAAAACAGCAGATGTGCGGACTGACCCGCGCATCTGCATTGCAATGAGAGATGATGGAATTGGAACAGGACCTTATGGTCAGTGAGCGGAAGAAGAAGCCGTTCCGCTGGCATGTACTTGTCTTTTTGGCACCGGCAGTCATCGTTTACACGATGATTATGATCCTGCCGCTGGCCGAAACCCTGCGCTTTTCGTTCTTCCAAAGAGATACGACCACGCAAGTGATCTCGTTTGTCGGCTTGGAAAACTACATCAAGCTGTTCTTCGATCCGTACTGGGTCAAGCCGTTCCTCAATTCGCTTTGGAACAACTGCTATTTTTTCCTGATCCACATGCTGGTGCAAAATCCGATTGGTGTCCTGATTGCGGCTTTGCTCTCCATGGTGCATCTGCCGGGCAAGAAGTTTTATCGCACTGCCATCTTCATGCCGACCCTTCTGTCCTTCGTTGTGGTCGGGTTCGTCTGGAAGCTCATGCTCTCCCCGCTATGGGGCGTTTCCAAAGGTCTGATGAAGTCTGTCGGGGTTGGCAGTTGGTATCTACCGTTCCTCGGTAAAGAAGAAACAGCGTTGACCACACTTTCTCTCATCTCTGTCTGGCAGTTCATCGGCATTCCAATGATGCTGATTTATGCTGCGCTTCTCTCTATTCCCGACGAGGTGATTGAAGCAGCTGAATGTGATGGCGTGACCGGCATTTCCCAGTTCTTCAAGATCAAGCTGGTCCTGATCCTGCCAACCATCGGCATCATCTCTATCCTAACCTTCGTGGGCAACTTCAACGCGTTTGACTTGATCTACACCACGCAGGGGCCGCTTGCGGGGCCAAATTTCTCGACAGACCTGCTGGGCACGATCTTGTATCGAACGTTTTACGGGCAACAGTTGCAACCCGGTGACCCCAACATGGGTGCCGCCATTGCGACGGTGATGTTCTTCATCATCCTGATGGGTGTTGCTGTCTATCTCTTCTTTATTCAGCGCAAGCTGACCCGCTACGAGATGTGAGGCGCAAATGGCTATTTCTCGTGCAAGACGAAACCGAATGGCAGAACTGGGAGCGCATGTAATCCTGCTCACGTTTGCAGTGATCGCGCTTTTCCCTGTTCTTCTCATTCTCATCAATTCGCTCAAAACCAAAAAAGCAATCTTCCGCAAGCCCTTGGAACTCCCAACCTCCGAAACACTGGATCTGGTTGGGTATTCAACAGTGCTGCAGCAAGGCAACTTCCCGCTATATTTCTGGAACTCGCTGTTCGTGACTGGTGTGAGCCTGTGTCTCATTCTCCTGTTTGGGGCAATGGCAGCTTTTGCGCTCAGTGAATACAAGTTCCGCGGTAATCGCCTCATGGGTCTTTATATGGCGCTGGGCATTATGATCCCGATCCGTCTGGGAACTGTCGGAATTCTCCGCTTGATGGTCGCAACGGATCTCGTGAACACGCATTGGGCTCTCATACTGGTCTACACAGCGCAAGGCCTGCCACTGGCGATCTTCATTCTCTCCGAGTTCATGTCGACAGTGTCATCAGACCTCAAATCCGCTGGTCGTATTGATGGCCTTTCAGAATACTCCATCTTCTTACGCCTCGTACTGCCTCTCATCAGGCCCGCAATGGCAACAGTGGCTGTCTTCTCCATGATCCCGATTTGGAATGATCTCTGGTTCCCACTCGTTCTGGCCCCCGCAGAGCATACCAAAACACTCACACTGGGCGCTCAGGTGTTTGTTGGGCAATATTCCAACAACTGGAATGCAATTCTCGCTGCTATGGCACTGGCAGTTATTCCGGTCCTCATTCTCTACACGCTCTTTTCACGCCAACTCATTCGCGGCCTAACATCTGGAGCAGTCAAATGAGTAACAAACCTATCCGCGTGCTCGTGGCTGGCCTAGGAAACATGGGAAAATCCCATGCTCTGGCGTATGAGACCAATCCGGGATTTGAGATCGTAGGGCTGGTCAATCGATCACCGGTGGAATTGCCTGAAGAGTTGAGTGGCTACACCATCCAATCTGATTTTGCGCAGGCTCTGGTCGAAACGAAACCCGATCTTGTGTCCATCTGCACTTACTCAGACAGCCATGCAGAATATGCAGTCATGGCGATGGAAGCAGGGGCAGATGTGTTTGTAGAAAAACCACTGGCAACCACTCTGGAAGATGCTCAAAGTGTCGTGGAAACTGCTCGCAAGCTGGGACGTAAACTGGTGGTTGGTTATATCCTGCGCCATCACCCATCATGGACAACCCTCATAGAGCAATCGCGCAAACTGGGCGGCCCTTACGTTTTCCGCATGAACCTCAACCAGCAATCCAGCGGCGCCACGTGGCAAACCCACAAACAGCTGATGCAAACCACATCACCGATTGTCGACTGTGGCGTCCACTACATCGATGTCATGTGCCAGATCACCGACGCCAAGCCGGTCGAAGTGCGTGGCATGGGCGTGCGTTTGAGTGATGAACTGCCCGATGACATGTACAATTACGGCCATCTGCAAGTCCTGTTCGAGGATGGCTCCGTCGGCTGGTACGAGGCAGGGTGGGGCCCGATGATGTCGGAAACCGCGTTCTTCGTCAAAGATGTCGTCTCGAAAAATGGCAGCGTCTCGATTGTCATGGAAGGCGAGGCCCGTTCGGACGATATCGACATGCACACCAAAACCTCCACCATCCGGGTTCATTACGGAGAAACGGATGCGAACGGCGAGTTTACACGCAAAGACGATGTACTCAGCATGGATGGTGAACCGGGGCATCAGGCCCTGTGTGATCGCGAGCAAGCCTTTGTGCTCACAGCTATCCGTGCAGGGCTGGATTTAGAAGATCACATGAATGCAGCGGTAAATTCTCTGGCTGTCGTATTGGCGGCAGATCAGGCTGTGCGCACAGGCACGGCTCAGAAACTGGACTTGTAATATGGCTAACTTGAAAATCTCATCCCTCTACAAGTCTTTCGGTGCTGAGAATGTACTGGATGGTATCAACCTTGATATCCAATCCGGTGAGTTCCTCGTCTTGCTCGGGCCATCCGGCTGCGGAAAATCCACACTCCTGCGCATCATGGCAGGGCTGGAAGACGAAAGCGCGGGCGATATCGCCATTGAAGGCAAATCCATCGCACACCTGCCGCCATCGAAGCGTGAGATCGCCATGGTCTTCCAGACCTACGCGCTCTACCCGCATTTAAGTGTGCGGGGAAACATGGAGCTGGTCCTAAAGCAGGCAGGGTACTCAAAGGCAGAAATCAAGGATCGCGTTGCTGAAAGTGCACGTGCGCTGGAGCTGGAGGCCTTGATGGACCGAAAGCCCTCTCAGCTCTCAGGTGGACAGCGCCAACGTGTTGCAATTGGCCGTGCGATTGTGAGAGATCCCAAAATTTTCCTGTTTGATGAACCTCTCTCAAATCTGGATGCAGCACTGCGTGGGCAAGTGCGGTTGGAAATCGCGCGCCTTCATCAACGCCTGTCAGCGACCATGGTGTATGTGACCCACGATCAGGTCGAAGCTATGACACTGGCAGATCGTATTGTGGTTCTGAATGACGGCGAGATCCAGCAGGTCGGCACACCGCGAGACCTTTATGAGCGCCCAGCAAACCTGTTCGTGGCCAGTTTCATCGGCTCACCCAATATGAATTTTTTGCAGCTGGAAAAACTGAGCGAAAACAGTGCGCAGCTTAAGGATGGGACGCTACTCCCTATCTCCAACAAGGCCTCGGTCATCCCGACAAATGTCACACTCGGTATCCGTCCGTCTCACGGTATTTTGCACGATGAAGCAGGGGAGAGCTATCTGAAGGCAGAA
The DNA here is from genome assembly GCF_001623225.1 of Pseudovibrio sp. Ad13. Lineage (NCBI taxonomy): Bacteria > Pseudomonadati > Pseudomonadota > Alphaproteobacteria > Hyphomicrobiales > Stappiaceae > Pseudovibrio > Pseudovibrio sp. Ad13. The sequence goes on from NZ_LMCC01000003.1 coordinate 41,587, forward strand.
GTCTTACTGGAAGAGTATCTGGGGGACACCACTTACGTGCATGTTGAGTTGGAAACTGGCGAGCAAATGGTTGTTCGCGAAGACCCTGAGATAACGCGCCGAACTGGTGACCAGGTCTACGTGGAGCTGACATTGTCGGGCGTACATCTCTTCAATGCTGATACGGGCAAGCGGATGGACGTCAGCATTTCTGAACAGGAAACTGCTTAGGGCTTAAACTGAGGGAACATGCAGATTTCCCTCAGTTCTCATCAATCTGCGGTTTGTAGTCAAACTCGATGAACTGCAGAAATTTGCGCAAGATATCGGTTTCATAGTTCTTTTTGTAAATTGCGCAAAGGTCTGCCGGAATGTCTTCCTTCAAGCGAATGAAACGCACATTCTTGGATTTCTGACTACGAAAACAGTCGCTAACCAAAGCAATCGCCTGACCGGAAGCAACCAGCGCTAACAAGGTACTTGGCTCCTGAACCTCAAAAGCGGCTTTGGGGTAAAAGCCCTGATCCTTACATCTTGCAATCAAAAATGGCGTTGAGTTGGACATGCTACGGTCCAAAACAGCCATTTCCTCATCTTTTAGCTCTTCCAGTCCCACCACCCTGCGATCCTTGAGAGGGTGCGTGCTAGGCACTGCCAGAGTAAGGTTTTCTCTCACTAATACTTTTGAGTTTAAGGCTGGCTCATTGAGTGTATCGCCATAGCGGCAGATACCCAGATCAATGATGCCGCCATCCAGCGCTTCCTTCTGTTGATTGGGCGCCAACTCGGTAAAATTCAAAGAACAATCCGGATGCTTGCTCTTGAAATCCGAGAGTAGGTTCGCAAATCCATCAAGAAAGGCGCTGCTCACCATCCCGATGCTGAGGGTCGAGTTTTCCGCACGTCCCTGCCGCTGAGTGTTGGTAATGGCGTAGTCCAACGTATTGAAAATCTGCTCGCACTCACGTTTCAACACGCGCCCCGCAGCAGTCAGAGAAACATTTCGTGAGTCACGCTGAAAGAGAGAGAGACCGAGGGCAACCTCCAACTCTTTGATTTGTATGGACATCGGTGACTTAGAAATATGCAGCTCTTCCGCCGCACGCCCAAAGTGTCCACTTACTGACACTTGATGGAAGTAACGCAGCATTCTCAAAGTAATACGGCCTGATGTGATTAGATCGTGCATGAACTTGTTTTGTTATTCTTATTTTGTTCTAGGTTGTAGCTCTTAAAGTTCTACTATTTTTATTCTATATGTTCTGTAAGAACTATAATCTACGAAATAATCCGTATGTGACGTGGTTTTCTACGTAATATTTTCTAGTTTGTTTCGAACTTCGAAACGATTGATATATTTAAAAAACTTAATAATTGCCTCTCAGGCAACTAGGTTGACCTCATCAAAGGGAATTAAATAAAAGGTGAGGCAAACTATGCAATCGGGTCAGTTCACATTCGCACCTACGCAAGGTGAGTGTACTGCGCCTGTCGTATGCCGCGCTTTCACTGAGACTGACGGCTCATACTCGCGAACTCCCACCGTGTGTATGTCCTCAGCACTGACAATTCCTGATAAAGCTCCAGAAGGTTCTACAATCGCAGGTGTTTTACATTGTTTTTCAATGACAAAGCATTTGTTGGATGCGGGTGGCCATCTCAACTGTCCACGTGAAGGTGGGTACGGTTAGTCGCCTTCCGGCGCTTCAAATTTCTCCCCAACCATAATCAACAACTTACCTCAGAGCCTCTGGGAGGAGCTCATAATGTTCGCAACAGGTTTTCTTGGCATCGCTACACTAATCGTTATTGCTGTATTGGCTTCAATCAATCGCAAAGCGATCAATCTCCGCACTGTAGGGGGGGCACTTGCCTTACAGATTGGTATCGGCGCTTTCGTGCTCTATATTCCAGCTGGCCGCGCTATTCTTCATGCAATGTCAAAGGGTGTTTCCGGTGTGATCGACAGCGGTCGTTCCGGTGTTAACTTCCTTTTCGGCAACCTCACCAACGGTACACTTTCTGAAACTGTTGGTTTTGTGTTTGCCTTCAACGTGCTTTGCCTCGTTATTTTCTTCTCCGCTCTGATTGCTGTTCTGTACCACCTTGGTGTTATGCAGGTCGTCATTCGTGTCGTTGGCGGTGGTCTGGCAAAACTGCTCGGCACCCATCAGGCAGAATCCATGTCTGCGGTTTCCAACGTTTTCGTTGGTCAGACAGAAGCTCCACTGGTTGTGAAGCCTTACATGCCTAAGATGTCTGATAGTGAGTTCTTCGCTATCATGTGTGGTGGTATGGCATCTGTTGCTGGTACTGTTCTCGGCGGCTACGCATTGATGGGCGTTAAGATTGAGTTCCTGCTCGCTGCATCCTTCATGGCTGCGCCAGGCGGTTTGCTCTTCGCAAAACTCATCATGCCTGAAACCAAAGAAGTGAACTACACAGTAGACACAAGCGCTGACTTTGGTGACGAAAAGCCAGAAAACGTGCTGGCTGCTGCTGGTCAGGGCGCAATGAATGGTCTTCAGCTTGCTGGCGCGATCGGTGCAAACCTTGTTGCAATGATCGGTCTCATCACTCTGGTGAACCTGATCCTCGGCAGTGTTGGTGATCTGGCAGGCTTCAACCTGTCTCTGGAAATGATCCTCGGCTGGATCTTTGCTCCAATCGCTTATCTGCTGGGTGTTCCAATGGCTGACATCGGTGTTGCAGGTTCTCTGATCGGTAAAAAACTGGTCGTCAACGAATTCGTGGCGTACCTCGACCTGAAGAACTACCTCGTAGATGCCACTGCAATCGACATGGGTCTGCCTGTCATTCAGGAAAAGACTAAGGCAATCGTTTCCTTCGCACTCTGTGGCTTCGCGAACATCTCTTCCATGGGTATTCTCATTGGTGGTCTGGGTGTTCTGGCTCCAAACCGCATGAACTTCATCGCGAAGTACGGTCCTCGCACTCTGTTGGCAGCAACCTGCTCCAACCTCATGAGCGCGGCGATCGCGGGTATCTTTATCTCCTTGGCAATGTAAGAGAGTTTTCTTCCTTAATCTCTGAATTGCCTGCGACGGGGGGAGCTTTGCTCCCCCCGTTTCTATTTGTTTTAGAAAAACAGGCCGCGCCGCGTTGGGGGTGAACGCTTACCTGCCTCATAGGAATGAAGTGCTAGCTGCTAACACCTTCTTCGATAACTTCTCGTGAGCCTTGCGGAGGCATTTCCGGGAATGCCGGAAGATTCGGATCAATCTCATCCCACGACGGCGCCCTGCTGGAGTACACGTTTACCTGAGGCTCGATGACCTCCGGTTGGTCAACTGCAGATGCACGCACAAAGATCAAATCTGTCATGGCTGAGTTGAGTGAGTAAACAGCACTGCCGCAGGTTGGGCAAAAGCCCCTTGTGACCACATTTCCACTATTTGCAGGCTTGTCGAAAAATGTGAGCTCCCCAGTCACTTCAACCGCCTCTTTGGGCAAAGCTGCATGAGTGCAATGTCCTGTTCCGGACGACTTGCGACAGTCATCACAGTGACAGTGTGCGGTAATCTGCGGCTTCATTGTGGATTTCAGCTGTACATTCCCGCAAAGGCAGGACCCTGTAAAAGCACTTTCCATGATACTATCCTTAGTCAGTGTTGAGAGATGACTTAGTGACTTGTAAATTGCAAGTCACTATTCACCATAGGAGAGATTGGCGGTATGTCAACCGAAAACCGTTCCGGCTGCCCGATCGCAAATACGCTGGATATAGTGGGTGACCGTTGGAGCCTCCTGATCCTGCGCGATATGTTCAATGGAAAGAAGATCTTTTCAGAGTTTCTGAGCTCACCGGAGAAGATAACCACGAGCGTTCTGACAGTGCGTCTCAACCAGTTGGAAGCGGCTGGATTGGTAAAAAAAGAGCTCTATCAACCGAACCCAAAGCGCTACCAATATCTCTTGTCTGAGACGGGAAGGGATATTCTACCTGTGCTTCAGGAAATGTGCCGATGGGCCAACAAGCATATGCCGGAAACCTGGATCCCGCCGGAGAGCTTCATGGAAATGAACCCATGAAAAAAGGCTGGACGCGATATCCAGCCTTTCCCAACTTCCAATGATGTCCTGCGGTCAGAATAAAACTGACGGCAGCCATGTCGCTATCTGAGGGAAGAACCAGACCAGTGCCATCCCGACAATCTGCAGCAGGATGTAAGGCAACACCCCTTTGTAGATCATGCCTGTTGTGATCTCTGGCGGTGCTGCCCCGCGCAGGTAAAACAGAGAGAACCCGAACGGTGGCGTCAGGAAGCTGGTTTGCAGGTTGATGGCGATCATCACAGAGAGCCAGATTGGATCAAAGCCCATCATCAGCAGGGTAGGGCCTACGATCGGAAGCAAGATCACCGAGATCTCAACGAAGTCCATGAAGAAGCCCAGTGCGAAGATCAAGGCCATTACAAACAGTAAGGCCCCCATTTCACCGCCTGGCATCGCAGAAATCAGCTCTTCAATACGTGTATCACCGCCAAGGCCGCGGAAGATCAACGAGAACACACTCGCACCAATAATGGTCGCAAAGATCATGGCCGAAATCGAAAGCGTATTGGTCATCACTGGCGCTAACAGCTGAGATCGCCACATGCGCATCACGCTTTGAAGCAGACCACTGATGCCGATGATCAACAGCACAATCGCAACAAACGCCAACCCCCAGTCCGCAGCAGTCAGCTCGCTCTTTTGCAAGCGAATGGTGGTGACGCCTGCAAGAGTAATCACTGCCAGCAATGCGATGACGCTGGCTCCGAGCAGAAGGTTGGATTTGCCGTTGCTCAACCGAAAACCAGCTAGCAGTAAAGCACCAACAGCACCAACCGCAGCAGCTTCCGTTGGCGTTGCTACACCTCCCAGAATAGAGCCCAGAACAGCAATAATCAGAGCCACAGGTGGAATGAGCACAGACGCAATACGGCGCACTGAAGTTGTGCCCAGCACTTGCTTGTCCATAGCAGGCGCACAGCTAGGCTGAAGATAGGCGCGGACAAGCAGGTAGACGATGTAAACACCCACCAGCATCAACCCGGGGACCAGCGCTGCAGCAAACGTCTGCCCCACACTGATTGTCTCAACGGTGAACTTGCCCTCAGCAAACTGAGCCTGCTGATAGGCGTTGGACATCACCTCAGAAAGGATGATCAGAAGCGTTGAAGGAGGGATAATCTGCCCCAAAGTGCCAGCTGTACAAACCGTGCCAGCAGCTAGTTTCGGATCGTAGCCATTACGCAGCATAGTGGGCAAAGCAATCAACGCCATCGTCACCACAGTTGCACCCACAATACCAGTGGAAGCTGCGAGCAACCCACCAACGAGCACAACGGAAATACCCAAACCGCCACGAAGAGAACCGAACAACTTGCCCATTTCTTCCAGCAGGTCTTCAGCAATGCGGCTGCGTTCAAGCACAAGCCCCATGAAGACAAAGAGCGGGATCGCAATCAGCACGTTGTTTGTCATCGTGCCGAAAATACGCTGCGAAAGCGCACCCAGCAGGCTGGTATCAAACGTGCCAGCCAATGCTCCAAGAATTGCGAAGAGAACGGCCACACCAGCAATTGTGAAGGCAACGGGGTAGCCCAGCAAAATCGCAAAGCACAAGCCGGCAAACATAAAGATATCGAGAAACTCAATCACAGCTTTGGCTCCTCAACCTCAACACCACACAAGAAGAGGCCATCGCGCAAAATACCAGAAACACCCTGAATGATCAGAAGGCCGCAGAATGCTGGAATAAGGCTTTTAAGCAGAAAGCTCGCAGGAATACCGCCAACAGAGATCGGCCCTTCTAGGATCTTCCAGCTGTTGTAAACAAACGGCCAGCTGATCCAGAGCAGCAGCCCAACAGTTGGCAGCAAAAAGAGCAGAGCACCGATCAGATTGATGATGGCTTTGGCCTTGGGTGAGGCCTGCCCATAAAAGATGTCAACGCGCACATGCTTGTCAGCCAGAAGCGTATAGCCCGCGCCAAGCATGAAAACGGCGGCATGCATGTAGAGCACGCCTTCGCCGAGAAAGATGTAGCTGACGCCAAACAGATAGCGCAGCAAAACAATCGCAAACTGCAAAAGCAACATAAACAACGCAAACCAACGAATGGTATGGCCAACCATGCGGTTGATAGCGTCGAGTTTAAAGACAACAGAGGTCATCGGTGGAATCCGATCAGGCCAGAGTTTTTTCTTGGCTTTCTAGAGCGCACCTTCGAAAAATAGCTATTGGCTTTCGGAGAAAGGAACGCACGAAGCTGAGGAAAGCAGGAGAGCAGCCGGGGTGATGTACCCCGACTGAATATCGCGCGGAAAATTCTGACAAACTGGGAATTTGCCAGAACACTGCAACTTAACCGTAGTTGATGTCCAGAAGGCGCATGTTCATCTGGCCATTATCTGCCAGAGGTTTGTATTCCTTCATGGATTCACGATAGGTGAGGAAGCTCTCAGTGATGCGTTTCACCAGCTCATCATCGTTCTGGCGCAGTTCGCCAATCACTTCACCAGCAGTGTTGCCCATTGCCAGAATAACGTCTTCTGGCATGTTGCGAACCATGACACCTTTTTCCGCAACCAGCATCTTCAAAGCCTTAGCATGGTTGGTGGTGTATTCAGTCCAAACATCGTTGTAGAGCGAGGAACACGCAAACGCGACAACCTGCTTCAGGTCATCAGGGAGAGCATTGTAAGCCTCAGAGTTCACAGCACATTCTTCAGCTGAAGATGGCTCACCCACACCCGGGAAGTAATAGTTCTTGGCAACCTGATAGAAGCCTAGAGCAGAGTCCGTCCAGGGACCGATAAACTCACCGGCATCCAGTGTTCCCGTCTGAAGCGCCTGGAACATGTCGCGGCCACCCATTGCCTGAACAGCCATGCCCATCTTGGTGCACATCTCAGAAGCAAGACCAGTGGTACGGAAGCGCAGCCCCTTCAGGTCTTCAGCAGAATTGATCTCAGTGCGGAACCAACCAGCAGCTTGTGGACCAGAGTTGCCACACAAGAATGGCTTCAGGTTAAAGCGCGCATACATTTCGTCATACAGCGCCTGACCACCGCCATGTGCCATCCAGCCATATTGCTCATCAGCAGTCAAACCAAATGGCTGAGAACCGAACAGCAGGAAGCCTTTGGACTTGGAGCCCCAGTATGCAGGGACAGAGTGGTAAAGTTCAGCAGTTCCCTCCGATACTGCATCAAACACACCACGGCCCGGAACCAGCTCACCAGCTGCATAGAGTTTCACCTCAATGCGCCCACCGGAAAGCATGGTGATGCGATCTGCAAGCATCTGCGCTGCAACGCCAGGACCCGGAAGGTTCTTTGGCCACGAGGTAACCATCTTCCATTTGATCTTGTCGGAAGCAACAGCCGGAGCTGCCAAAGCAGAAGCAGCGGTGATGCCAGTTGCAGCAACACCTGCACCCTTAAGAAAATCACGTCTTTTCATAATTTTTCCCCTCAAAAATTAGAATAACAAGGGGCCGCGAACTGCGGTCCCTCATCGGCTTTTGTTTAAAGTCTGGAGTGCCAGAATACGCGGCTAGACCAGTTTGCCCGGAAATGGAGGAACTGACTCAATCAGGAAAGGTTTGTGCTCCCGAGTCAGTTACTTACCTAGAGATGGTAAGTTCAAACCATTCTCCTTGGCGCAATCAATTGCCAATTGGTAGCCTGCGTCCGCATGGCGCATGACACCTGTCGCAGGGTCATTCCACAGCACACGGCCAACACGCTCATCAGCTTCTTTCGTTCCGTCACAACAAATGACCATGCCGGAATGCTGGGAAAAGCCCATACCAACACCACCGCCATGGTGCAGAGACACCCATGTTGCACCAGAAGCAGTGTTCAGCAGCGCATTGAGCAGCGGCCAGTCAGAAACAGCATCAGAGCCATCCATCATGGATTCGGTTTCGCGGTTTGGTGACGCGACAGAACCGGAATCCAGATGATCGCGGCCAATCACAACCGGTGCCTTCAGCTCACCGTTGCGAACCATCTCGTTGAATGCAAGACCGAGACGATGACGTTGACCCAGACCGACCCAGCAGATTCGTGCTGGTAGCCCCTGAAAGGAAATACGCTCCCGCGCCATGTCCAGCCAGTTATGAAGGTGCGGATCATCAGGAATGAGTTCCTTCACCTTCTGGTCTGTCTTGTAGATGTCCTCAGGATCACCAGAAAGCGCTGCCCAACGGAACGGACCAACACCTTTACAGAACAACGGACGAATGTAGGCAGGGACAAATCCTGGGAAGTCGAAGGCGTTCTCTAAGCCTTCTTCAAATGCCATCTGACGGATGTTGTTGCCGTAATCTACGGTCGGAATACCGCGTTCATGGAAGTCCAGCATCGCTTTCACATGCACTTTCATGGATGCACGTGCGGCCTTCTCAACGGCCTTAGGATCGCTCTCGCGTTTTTCTTTCCACTGCGCCATGGTCCAGCCCTGTGGCAGGTATCCATTGATCGGGTCATGAGCAGAAGTCTGGTCTGTCACGATATCCGGACGAACACCCCGCTCAACCAGCTCTGCGAAGATGTCAGCGGCATTGCCGAGCAAGCCAACGGATTTAGTCTCACCAGCTGCAGTCCAGCGCTCAATCATCTCCAGTGCTTCATCAAGCGTCTTGGCTTTCTCATCGACGTATTTGGTGCGCAGGCGGAAATCGATGCTGTCTTCGTTACACTCAACGGCCAGACAAGACGCACCAGCCATGACTGCTGCAAGCGGCTGAGCACCACCCATACCACCAAGACCACCAGTCAAGATCCACTTGCCCTTCAGGTCTCCGCCATAGTGCTGACGGCCTGCCTCAACGAAGGTTTCGTAAGTGCCCTGAACAATGCCCTGTGAGCCGATGTAGATCCACGAGCCCGCAGTCATCTGGCCGTACATCGCCAGACCTTTTTTATCCAGCTCGTTGAAGTGATCCCAGTTCGCCCAATGCGGTACAAGGTTGGAATTGGCGATCAGAACGCGAGGCGCATTTTCGTGTGTGCGGAACACGCCAACCGGCTTGCCGGATTGAACCAGCAGGGTTTCATCAGCTTCCAGTTTTTTGAGGCTCTCGACAATGGTGTCGAAATCTTTCCAGGTGCGCGCAGCACGGCCAATGCCACCATACACCACCAACTCATGCGGGTTTTCAGCCACATCAGGGTGCAGGTTGTTCATAAGCATGCGCAACGGTGCTTCCGTCAGCCAGCTCTTGGCATTCAACTCTGGCCCGGTTGGTGGAAAGATATCGCGCGTATTCTTGCGAGGGTCTTGAGTGAGCGTATCGGTCATTGTCGGCTCCGTTAGCGACTTGTACTGGCGTTTGAAAATGCCCCTGCAAGGGCCTGCGCTTCTAACTGAGTAAGAATGGATTTGAGAGTGGCGCGTGTCTTGTCCGCGCGCTCTGGAGCGTAGGCCCACGGGCTCTGCTCAAACATATAGGCCCGCTGTGCAATCTCCATCTGAATGGCATGGATACCGGTCTCGGGCTTCCCGTAATGGCGTGTTGTCCAACCACCTTTAAAGCGGGCGTTGACCACCGTTTCCACGCTGTCATCCTGCCGGCAAGCATCAACGGTGATCTGCTCAATCATCGGAGCGCACGTCTGTCCAACATTACTGCCTATGTTGAAGACTGGTAGTTCACCTTCAAACAGAAACGGGATGTTGGAGCGGATGGAATGGCAGTCGTAAAGAGCAGCAACACCAAACTTCTGCCGCACACGCTCCAGTTCTTCCGCAATCGCCTCATGATACGGTGCGTGGAACTTAGCGCGACGTTCTTCAACTTCATCCTCAGATGGCTCTTGCCCGTCACGGTAAATCGGGCGTCCGTCAAAGTCAGTCAGCGGGCAAAGGGTGGTGGTGTTCTGCCCCGGATAAAGCGAGACACCTGAAGGGTCGCGATTAGCATCAATCACATAGCGATGCACTGGTGTCTGGATTACACTCGCGTTTTCCAGCAGACCGTCATAAAGGCGATTGATGTGCCAATCCGTATCGGCCAGCGCTTGTCCCACTGTGTTGAACCTGTCCCAGATGTTTAAAGGCACATCAGTGCCCCCATGCGGCTGAGCCAGCACAATCGGGCTGTCGCCTCGTTTGATCAGGGGGGAGAAGGAATAGGTCAATCAGGTCTCCTCTAACTTGAAAAACTGAGCTTTGCTGGCAGCATCAAAAATTCGACCAGAAGCAACAAGTTCAGCCGCTTTTTCCAAATCCGGCGCCATGTAACGATCATCTTCCAGTTCTTCCACCTCAGTGCGTACGGCTGCGATAACTTCCTGCAAGATTGGGCTGGTTTTGAGCGGAACACGGAACTCAATGCCTTGAGCGGCCATCAGCAACTCAATGCCGATGATCTGTGAAAGGTTCGCATTCATATCAATCAAACGCCGCGCCGCATGGGTTGCCATAGAAACATGGTCTTCCTGATTGGCACTGGTCGGCGTCGAATCCACGGAGCAAGGTGCCGCACGCTGTTTGTTCTCGCTGTAAAGGGCAGCAGAGGTCACGTCCGCGATCATAAAGCCGGAGTTGAGGCCCGGATTTGGTGTCAGGAACGGCGGCAGACCATAGTTCAGCGCTGGATCAACCAGCGTAGCAATCCGGCGCTGCGAGATTGCGCCAATCTCGGAAATGGCGAGAGCGGTCTGGTCAGCAGCAAACGCAACCGGTTCAGCATGGAAATTGCCGCCGGAAACAATGGAGCCGTCTTTGAAAACAAGCGGGTTATCAGTCACTGCATTGGCTTCAATCTCAAGCGTATAAGCAACCTGAGCAAGAAGCCCCAGTACAGCGCCCATCACCTGAGGTTGACAGCGCAGGCAGTACGGATCTTGCACGCGCTCATCATCCTCGCGGTGGCTTTCTCTGATCGCTGAGCCAGACATCAGCTCGCGAATGGTCGCGGCGGCAGAAATCTGGCCTTTATGACCGCGCAGCTCTTGGATCTCAGGGCGGAACGGAGCGCCAGAGCCCATCAACGCATCAACGGACATAGCACCGGTAATCAACGCAGTCTTCGCAAGACGATGTGCCTGGAACAGACCCGCAAGAGCAAGTGCAGTTGAAACCTGCGTGCCATTGATTAGCGCAAGGCCTTCTTTCGCTGCCAGTTGAATAGTCGGAATACCAGCCAACTGCATCGCTTCTTTGCCAGAAACGCGCACACCGCCAAAGAAGGCCTCTCCTTCACCGAGCATCACAGCTGCAACGTGAGAAAGTGGAGCCAGGTCACCGGAAGCCCCCACACTTCCCTGACCAGGAACCACTGGCACAACATTGTGCGCCAGCATCTGCTCAAGACACTCAATCAACTCCCACCGCACACCGGATGCGCCGCGACCCAGCGAGGCGAGTTTTAGCACAATCACCAAACGCACAATGTTTTGCGGCAGCACATCACCAACGCCGCAGCAATGCGAAAGAATGAGGTTTCTCTGTAGGGTAGCAGTATCATCACTAGGGATTTTGACAGAAGCAAGCTTCCCAAATCCCGTATTCACCCCATACACCGGTGTATCACCCTGTGCCGCTGCATGCACAACAGCTGCAGCCCGTTCAACACCCTCTTTGCAAGAGCGGTCCAGTTCTACGTTGGCTTCAGTGCGATAGATCTGCTGAAGCTGAGAAAGCGCAATTTCTCCCGGTTTTAAAACCAGCTTTGGTTTGGAAGAGACGGTGGGGGAACTAGTCATGAATGCCTCAGTGCTTAATTTGCTTGTGTTTTTGTGATGTCTTTGCCGAGGAAATACAGGCGGTTCAGTGGGTTGAACCCGATCCGGTAGGCCAGTTCGGCTGGCTCCTTAACATCCCAGATCGCAATGTTTGCCTGCTTGCCTGCTTCCAAAGTCCCGCAAGTCTCCGCTTGCCCCAGTGCTTGGGCTGCATTGCGAGTAATCCCAGCCAGCGCTTCCTGCGGTGTCATGCGGAACAAGGTGCATGCCATGTTCATACACAGCAGAAGTGAGGTGAGGGGAGAGGACCCCGGATTAGCATCTGTCGCCAGAGCAATAGGAACACCGGCATCGCGCAATTCCTGAAGAGGAGGATGTTGAATTTCACGCAGGAAGTAGAATGCGCCCGGCAGCAGAACGGCAACAGTTCCTGCTTCCTTCATGCTCGCAATACCGGCGGCATCCAAATACTCCAGATGATCAGCGGAAAGCGCTTTGTGGCTGGCTGCCATAGCCGTGCCACCAAGATTAGAGAGCTGCTCAGAATGAATTTTAACTGGCAGGCCAAGCTCCTGTGCCCGGTCAAATACGAGGCTGACCTGCTCAGGTGAAAACGCAATCCCTTCACAGAATGCATCAACCGCATCGGCAAGGTTCTCGGCCTGAACAGCAGGGAGCACTTCATCGCAAACAAAGCTGATATAGGCATCACTGCGTCCTTCATACTCAGGCGGCAACGCATGTGCGCCGAGGAAGGTGGTCAGGACCTTGACTGGCCGAAGTTCACCAATCTTGCGGGCAACTCGCAGCATTTTCAGCTCGGTATTTAGATCCAACCCATAACCAGACTTAATCTCCAGAAGTGTCACACCCTCCGCCAGCAATGCATCAACGCGTGGCAATGCATTGGCTAACAGGTCTTCTTCACTGGAAGCGCGCGTAGCAGCAACAGTGGAACGAATACCACCACCGGCGCGGGCAATCTCTTCATAGGCCGCACCATTCAACCGCATCTCAAACTCACGAGCGCGGGAACCGCCATAGACAATATGCGTGTGGCAATCAACGAGAGACGGTGTTGCAAGGCGCCCGCCAAGGTCAGTTTGCGCTGTGCCTTTCCAGTCCTCTGGCAACTCCAGCTCAGGACCAATCCAGCAGATCTTATCGTCTTCAATGGCAATCGCTGCGCAATGGATCAGGCCATAACCATCCGACTGCTCAGAAAGAGTTGCAGCTGTCAGGTTGGTGAGTACGGTTCTCCCGCTTGTCATGGACCCTCCCGAGATTCCACGTGAATTCACTTCAGTAAAAATCTACATGGAAATCGCTTAATGTCTATACATAAAAAATGTGCAATGTGCGTAATTCTTGAGCCAATGCATCTGAGGAGGCTGAATAAATAGCTAAATTCAGCCATTATTATCATTATATGGTGATATCTTAGAAAAATGGTGTGGTTGTGTGAGTTGCATTTATGTATATGCTTATTAATGTAAAAATGATCTGAGCTGATCATCGTTTCACATCAAACCTATTGAGTGAGCAATGAAAACCATCTTTGCAGGGCAGGCTTTACTTCCCACTGGTCTAACTGAAAATGTGCGCTTGCGCTTGGATGACAACGGCACAATCAAAGCCGTTGAGACTGGGGTAAGACCCGAAGGCGAAGAGGTTTCCGGCAAAAGCAGATTGATCTGTCCTGCCCCTGCCAACTTGCATTCACATGCCTTCCAACGCGCAATGGCTGGCATGACAGAAGTGCGCCAAAAGGGAAAAGACAGTTTCTGGACCTGGCGTGAGCTCATGTATCGCTTTTTGGGGCAATTGCGCCCGGAGCAAGCCGAGGCAATCGCAGCGCTGGTCTATATGGAGATGTTAGAGGCTGGCTATGCCAGTGTGGGTGAGTTCCACTACCTCCATCACCAACTGGATGGAAAACCCTACGACACCCTTGCAGAAATGAGCGATCGCATCTTTGCCGCTGCCAGCCAGACAGGCATCGGCCTCACGCATCTGCCGGTGCTCTATTCCTACGGTGGTGCAGGCGAGCAGCCACTCAGTGGCGGTCAGCTGCGGTTCGGCAATGATCTGGATCGTCATCTGCAACTCATTGAGCAAGCGTCGAAAACGCTGGCTGCCACTCTACCCGCTGACTGTCAGGTCGGTATCGCACCACATTCACTGCGGGCAACCAACCCATCTCAATTGCGCGAGATTGCTTCCACGTTTGCAGGCAAGCCTGTTCACATCCACATCTCAGAGCAGATGAAGGAAGTAGAAGCCGTTCAGGAATGGCTGGGCGCACGGCCAATCGAATGGTTATTGAGCAATGTTGATGTGCAAGATAACTGGTGCTTCGTGCATGCAACCCACATGACCACAGAGGAAACCGTGGCCATGGCGAAGGCTGGTGTAGTCGCAGGTCTCTGCCCGATTACGGAGGCGAATCTCGGCGACGGCATCTTTAACGGGCCAACATTCATCGAAGCTGGAGGTGTCTATGGTGTCGGCTCGGACAGTAACCTGCGTATCTCGCTCTCTGAAGAACTGCGCATTCTTGAATACAGCCAACGCCTGCGTGATCAGTCTCGCAATGTCATGTTGTGTGGAGAAGGCTCTGTCGGCACCGCCATGTATCAGGCCTCTGCCAAAGGTGGTGCACAAGCGCTTGGTCGGCGCACTGGTGAGCTGAAGGAAGGCCATCTGGCTGATGTGGTTGCAATCGACACCACTCGCGTTGAGTTTGCAGGCCTGAGACCAGACCAATATCTCGATTATTGGATTTTTGCAGGCGATGACCGTGTCGTGACTGATGTCTGGTCGGCCGGGCGCCACATGGTGAAAGACGGACAGCACATCCACCGTGCAGCTATCACGGCTAAATACAGAGAACAGCTTGCAGTTTTGCTGGAAGCAGCCTAACAACGCCGCAATCAATTCCATATGAAAACGACAGGACAAGCGCTTGCGATCCTATAAGGAAATTAGAGGTATTTTGCAGGAACGGATCACCAGCCAGCAATGGCAGCCAGGTGATTTACTGCCAAGTGAGCAAGCGCTTTCTGAGGAGTTTGGGTGTACCCGATCAACCGTCAACCGCGCGATGCGAGAGCTCGCGGATGCTGGACTGGTCGAACGCCGCCGTAAAGCTGGTACCCGTGTCGTTCAACCGAAATCCCATCCTGCAACCATTTCCATTCCAGTAATCCGGCAAGAAATCGAAAACAAGGATCAGTCTTACAAGTACCTGCTACTGGAGCGCCTGGAAGCCCTGCCGCCGGAAGATGTTCGTGCCCAGCTTGGATTGGAGCAAAACGAGAAAGCTCTTTTTCTGAAAAGCTTGCATTATGGTGATGGCATTCCGCAGCAACTTGACGTGCGCTGGATCAACATTTCTGCATTACCTGAAGCCTCACAGGAGAGTTTTGCTGATATCGGCCCAAATGAATGGCTGCTACAACGCGTCCCACACCCAAACATTGAGCACGTCTTCCGGGCCGACAAAGCTACAGCTGAGGAGCAACGGCTCCTGCAGCTGCAAGAGTGTGAGCCTGTTTTCACGATTGAGCGTCGCACATGGATTTCAGGGCAGGGCATAACTTACGTGCGTCTTGTGCACCCAGGCAGCCGTTACCGTATGGCAACACGCAGTTCAGCAACCCCCACCTTCAACTAGCGAGATCTAGCCAGTATTTTGCTTTTCCTTTTGCTCCAGTTGGGCGAAGTGATCTTCCAGCCGGATTTTGCCATAGCACTTTCCAATCATGTCCATCCGCATGGCACTCAGGAAAAACTGGGTCGGCCCATAAGTTTTCACGGATGTGAACGTCTCCAGCACCCGCTGTAGTGCGATGCTGATCCAATTGGGGAGATGCGTGATCCTGGCTTTCTTGCTCAAGCTCCTAAAGGCGATCTCAGCCAACTCGTTGTGGGTGTACTTCACCGGACCACCAACCTCGGCGTAGGCTTGCCCTTCTTCGATAATCTCAAAGCAAGCTGCGGCGAGGTCAGCCCCGTGGATCGGATTGATGCGAAAGTCTCCTGAACCAAACATGTAAACCCGGCCAGATTTCGCCATGCCCCGGAACTCCTCAATATCGGAGAAGAACCCGCTTGGAGAAATAACTGTGCTTTTGATTGGTGCCGTCTGAAGCACCTCAACAAAGTGCTGTTTGGCGCGTACGAGTTTCACATTCAGCAGTTTACTCGCGTTCAGCACATGGACATACGCAAAATGAGGGACGCTGTTCTCCACTGCGAGATCAAGCAGGTTCTTGTTGGCCTGATAATCCACGTCGTTGTAACTTAAGCCGTCTTTCTGGCGGGTAATACCAAGCGCAGAGACGACAAGGTCAACATCATCCATCAGCCCGATCAAGCTGTTTGGCTGAGTAACTTCCCCCTCAAAAACCTCACTGGCTTCAAGGCCTTTCGTGCGGGCTGCTTGCTCATTGCGCACAAGAGTACGAACGCACCAGCCCTGCCGCTGATAATAGGAGGTGAGATAAGAACCCAGATAGCCGGTTGCGCCTGCAATTACGACGGTCTTCATGACAATTCCTCAAACGATCAGGTGCCGCAAAAGGTCTGCTGCCAATGAAAATACGAGGCGCCGAGTACCTTTTGGGTATTCCGCCCCGGAAGTGCTTGCGTCGAGTAATGGCTCTTCAAAGGCGGGAGGTCTCTAAGTTTGTAGGGGATGAGGTCGCGCAGAAATTTGCTCAAGCAACGCTTATTCCCACTTTCAAAAATGAGAGCTTCCGCGGATAAAATCAACTGCTATTTGTGCATAGTCAAGGTTTCAGGACAAAGTGGATAAACAAAAAAGGGAAGAGCCTTTCAGCTCTCCCCTTCTGGTCTTGAGTGGCCTCTTGTTGCAATCAGCCTTTGCCTTGCCATGGAATGAGCAAGCGCTCCAAATACCGCATACCAAGTTCAATGGTGTACCCAATAAGCCCGATGACCATGATCCCGATCACCACCGTATCTGTTTGCAAAAAGTTCTTTGCAATCATGATCATGGAACCGACGCCCTTATCAGCTGCCACCAGCTCTGCAGCAACAACAGTGCCCCAGCAAACACCCATGGCTGTTCTGAGGCCGGTGAAAATCTCCGGCAGTGCATTTGGCAAAATCACATGAAACAGGATCTGTGTGCGAGATGCTCCAAGTGAATAAGCAGCATGCACCTTGGTGATCTTGACGCTGTTCACGCCAGACCGTGCTGCAATAGTCATGATAAACAAGGACGCTAGGAACAGCAGGAAGATCTTTGCGGTCTCATCAATACCAAACCACAGGATAATCAGTGGTATCAGAGCAAGCGGCGGAATTGGGCGCATGAACTCCACGATTGGATCGAATAATCCACGCGCAATTGAGGATAGGCCCATGGCCAACCCAAGAGGAATGCCAACAAGTGCACCTAACAGTACGCCGCCAAGGACACGGAACACTGAGATGCCGATGTGGTCCCAGAAGGCGACATTACGGAACCCTTCAGAAAGCAGCTTGCCCATCCGGGTGAGAGTTGCATTGACAGACGGCCAGTAGAAGCTCTCCAGCATGCCGAGGGCGCTGGCAATCCCCCAGGCAGATAGTAAAATGACAACAGTCAGGATCGAATAAAACCGACCTGAATTAACCGCGCTGGCATCGCCAAAGCGAACGGTCTTCTGCTGCGTGAAAACATTGTCTTTAAGCCCTAGCCAGACGGAGACTCCTGAAGGCGGTGTATGGTGTTTGCTCATGTTGGCCTCCTATGCTGGTTCAAGTGCTTGGTCGTTGCCCATAATCTCTTCTTCCATGCCCCAAATAAGGGACAGGACTTCCTCACGCGTCTCCACAAACTCATGGGAAGCTTTGATCTGGCGTGGGCTCTCCACCAATCCGCGGTCCGCAAACGGCAGTTCGTACTCACGTAAAATACGGCCTGGGCGAGGGGCCATCACAATAAGCCGCTCCCCAAGGAACAAGGCTTCTTCAACAGAGTGTGTGATGAGAATGATGGTTTTGCGGGTCTCTTTCCAAAGCTTCAGCACAAGGCTCTGCATTTTCTCGCGAGTCAAAGCATCCAGCGCACCAAGAGGCTCATCCATCAGGATCACTTCCGGATCGTTAGCAAGGCAACGGGCTAAAGCGACGCGTTGCTGCATGCCACCGGAGAGCTGATAGACTGGCTTTTTGCCAAAATCCTGCAAGCCGACAATCTGCAAAAGCTCGTCCACTTTGCGTTTGGTCTCCGCTGCAGGCCGCCCCGCCATTTTCGGTCCGAATGCGATGTTTTTTTCAACCGTCATCCATTCAAACAAGGCGCCCTGCTGAAACACCATTCCGCGGTCAGAGCCGGGACCTGTCACATCCACATTCTCTCGGATGATTTTACCGGAGGTGGGGCGAAGAAAGCCTGCAATGATGTTGAGAAGAGTAGTTTTACCGCATCCCGATGGACCAAGAACGGAGACGATTTCACCGTCCTTCACATTCAAATTGACGTTGTTGAGAGCATGGACTTGATCACCGTTGGGAAGGGTGAACACCATAGAGATATTGTCGGCAACTATTCCACTCAAAGCGCTTCTCCCGGTTCTTTGGAAAATGCCTGGTTCGCCCGGTCTTTTTATTGGAAGAATGGCGGGACATTGCCCGCCATTTTCAAAAGTCTTTTATTTAAGATAACTGGCGTCGACGAACTGGGAATAATCATCCAGTGCTTCATCAAGTCCACCAGCAGAAACCATGACATCCGCCACGCCTTTTGCTGCAGCCTGAATGCCACCGCCGAGCCAGTTCTCACTCAACTGCTCTTCACTGCTTGGAAATCCAAAGTTCGCGATCATCCTCTTCGCAGGCTCAATGTCCATACCCGCAGCACGCGCAATCTTGTCGTACATGGCGTTAGGGTCTGTGTTGTAAGCTGTGTTGGCCTGATTGGTGACCTCCATGAACTTCTTCACCAGATCAGGATGTTCAGCAGCAAAGTCGCTGGTCACGTTCACCACATCAAAGGTATTGATGCCAACGGCCTCCTGCTCTGCACCAGTCATCAGCGGAGTGCCAACCGTTTTCATCCGGTCGAGCGCACCACCAAAGGCGCAGCCCATCGCCACATCACCGCGCACAACAGCAACAGCCGCATCAGCAGGGTTCATCTGCACAAGGTTCACCTTGTTGATATCAACGCCCAGATGGTCCAGCGTGCGGATCAGCTTGTAATGGGTGACGTTGCCAATCGGAGTGGCAACCTTCTTGCCTTCCAACTCCTTGGCATTTGCCTTGGTAATACCGGTGTCATTGCGCACAATGCAAAGGTCGTTCTCAGCATAAGTCACGGCGACGCCGACAAGTTTGATTGGAGCACCGGAGGAAACACCAACAACGAAAGGCACGAACCCATTGCTGTACGCAATTTGCACATCGCCGGAAACCATGGCCTGAACCATCTCGTTTCCGTTGCCAAACGCCCGCCACTCAACTTCCAGACCCAGCGCTTCGTCGTAGGTCTTGTCAATCTGGGCTGCTTGGTTCGCGGTGGGCCATTCCAGAAAATAGGCTACGGTGATTTTATCAAGCGCGTGAGCAGAGCTCATACCAAGGCTCGCGGCCATGCCTGCTGCAAGAGCCAGTTTTCCTGCAAGCTTCTTCAATGCCATCTCTATTCCCCCTCTGCGGTGCTAAGTTCTTATTCCCTCGTTATTTTTACGCGTTCCCTATTCTTGGGACTTCCTTAAACCTAAGCTTTCAGCAATTGAGGACACTATGAAACCGCAGGTCCCGGTAGTGCCAGTTGGTGAAACCCGATGGAACCAGACAGTATTTATCGATCCGCATTCATTTATAAGTGCCCAATCTGCCAATATTATTCTCTATATCTCTGCGGAAGATTAGGTTGGAGCTTCTCAATAACAGTGATTCTTCTGTATAAATAAACGAAGAATCCTATGTTCATGCTGATGTATATGAGCAATCGCTACTTTTTGTGCTGCGTCGCAGCAATTTATCTGCGGTCTCCGATAGTAATTCTATGCCCTTTGGAATTTTATCGGCGTGGATTGAAGAAAAGCCAAGGCGGAAATAGTTTTTACCTTGGTTCGCATCTGCAAAGAACACGTTCCCCGGTTCAATCAGGACACCCTGCTTCAGCGCCTCTTGGGCAAGAACCGTTGCATCCAGTTCAGGTGGCCCGCTCACCCAGAAGGATGATCCACCAAACGCAGAAACCTGCGCCCAGCCGGGAAAGTGCGTTTCCATAGCTTCGCTCAGCGCATTCCAGCGGCTTGAATAGGCATGGTGCAGCTTACTGATCAGCGCGTCCTGTGAGCCCTGTGCTAGAAACAGCGCAACACTGCGCTGGTTGTTGCCCGGCGGATGGCGGAGCATCAGCCGCCGCATGGCGCGGATTTCCTTGATCACCGGCTTCGGTGCCACAATAAACCCAATCCTCAACCCCGGCATGATGGATTTGGAAAGGCTACCCACATAAAGCACCCGTCCGGATGCATCGACTGACCGCAAAGCGGCGGTGGGTTGCCCGCGATAGTTGGTCTCGTACTCGTAATCATCTTCAATTATCAGAGCGTCGGACTGTGCCGCCCATTCCAGCACCTCGCGACGCCGTTTCATCGTCATCGTGGTGTTGGTGGGGAACTGATGGCTCGGCGTCACATACACCAGCTTTGCATCCCCAAGCATGTCGGCCCGTATGCCTTCCTCATCCACAGGAATGGCCCTAATGTCGGAGCTCCTGAGTCGCATGATGTTTCGCACATCAGGATATCCGGGGTCTTCCACTGCAACAGGTGTATCCGGTTTCACAAACAAATGCGCGATCAGAAACAGAGCATTCTGCGCCCCCATCGTCACCAGAATCTCATCAGATTCGGCAATTACACCGCGCCGGATCAAGATGCGCCGCTGGATCTGCTCAATCAGCATCGGATCATCAGCCGTAAAGCGGTCATCCGTCCAGGCATCCAGCCATTTGATGCTCATTGTCTGACGCACACAATCCCGCCATGCACTGATGGGAAACAGCGTTGGGTCCACCTGACCGTAGATGAACGGGTAGGGATAGCTGTGCCAATTCTCGGTCTTCAAAATATTGAATTGAGTGGACGGTGTAAGCCGTAACTTGGAAGCCCAATCCACACGATCACCGGGAACTTGCTCCTTGGGCTGGACCCGATCAGGCAGCTGTCCCAGATTCTCAATCACCTCTGGCGACACATAAAAGCCGGATCGTTCACGGGTGATCAGATACCCATCCGCCGCCAGTGCCTGATAGGCCAGCATGACCGTGTTGCGCGAAACACTCAACCGTTTCGCCAACGCACGCGTTGAAGGAACAGGTGTGTTTTCAGCAAGTTGGCCGGAAAGAATAGCAGAGACGAGCATCTCCCTGATCTGGCTTTGCAGCGTCGTACTGTCATCCCGGTCAACGGAAAACAAGCTGTATCTCATGGCTGGCCCCTCCCTCCAAATCACGAGTGAAGTCTCAGCATGAGTTCATCTGGCTCTATGGTCAAGAACAACTGGACCTATCTGACCTATTATTTCGGCGACAAGATATTTCTCACAGTACCTCTGGGGAACTGTTGGCGAATAACTCAGTGTTCTAGGAGAAAGATCGAGATGAGTGTCCTTGCAGAGCCGATTGAACAAGCGAAAACCAATTCTCTTGAGCAACACTGGATGCCGTTTTCCGCAAACAAAGAATTTAAAAGCGCACCACGTCTCATCACCCGTTCAGAGGGAATGTACCTTTGGAATCAGAACGGTGACAGATTGGTCGATGGCTCTTCCGGGCTGTTTAATGTACCTGCAGGCCATGCGCGCAAGTCGATTGCGGATGCAGTTCATGCTCAAATGATGCAGAACGGATACACAGCGCCCTTCCAGCTGGGCCAGCCGACATCCTTTGAGTTTGCGGCAAAACTCACAAAAATTATGCCAGAGCCCTTCAATCACGTGTTCTTTGTGAATTCAGGATCGGAGGCCATCGATACCGCGCTGAAAATGGTCATGGCATATCATCGTGCAAACGGTGATGCACAGCGCACTCGCTTTGTCTCCCGTGAGCGGGCATACCACGGCGTGAATATGGGCGGTGTCTCTTTGGCTGGTATGGTCAAAAACCGCGAAACTTTCCCGGTTGTCATGCCAAACATTGTTATGATGCGTCATACATGGAACGAGGAAAACGCTTTCACAAGAGGCCAGCCGGAAACCGGTGTGGAACTGGCAAATGATCTGCAGCGCTTCTGTGAGACCTACGGCGGCTCCACAATCGCCGCTGTGTTCATTGAGCCTGTTGCAGGCTCCACTGGCACGCTCGTCCCGCCAAAAGGCTATCTGGAGCGTGTGCGCCAGATCTGTGATGAACATGGTATCTTGCTGGTGTTTGATGAAGTGATCACTGGCTTCGGACGTCTCGGCAAACCGTTTGCAGTGGATGCGTTCAACGTGATGCCAGACATCATTACATTGGCAAAAGCACTCACCAACGGAGCAATCCCGATGGGTGCCGTTGCAGCCTCAGATCAGGTTTATGAAACGATCACGGAAGCAGCGCCAGAAAATGCCATCGAGTTCTTCCATGGCTACACATATTCGGCACACCCGGCAGCCTGTGCAGCAGGTTTGGCGACGCTTAAAATTTACGAGGAAGAAGGCCTGTTCGAACGAGCAGCTGAGCTGAGCGATTACTTCCTTGATGCAATCTGGTCCCTGCAGGATATCCCGATTGTGAAGGATATCCGAGGCTACGGGCTTATGGGCGGTGTAGAGGTTCACCCGCTTCCCGGCAAACCCGGCATCCGCGGCAACGAGATGCAAAAGCGATTGTTCTGGAACGGCTGTCACGCCAAATGGACGGGGGACACAGCCATCCTGGCGCCAGCGTTTATTGCAGAGCGAAGTCACGTCGATGAGATCGTGGATGCAATGAGGAAAACGCTCATAGCTGAATAGATCGAAGAAAGTATTGTTTTGAGAAGAGCACATTTGTGCTCTTCTTTTGTTTTTCAAATTGGTTGAGGGGAGGCGATCAATGACGAAGTCTATTCCGCAAAATGCGCGTGTCGTGATCATTGGTGGCGGTATTGCCGGGTGTTCAGTTGCATATCATTTGGCAAAGCTTGGCTGGCAGGACATCTTGCTGCTAGAGCGCAAGCAGCTCACCTGCGGCACCACCTGGCACGCAGCAGGGTTGATCGCCCAATTACGCGCATCCAAAAACATGACGCGCCTCGCCAAATACTCGCAGGAGCTCTATGGCGAGCTGGAAGCTGAAACCGAAATCGCGACAGGTTTCCGCCGCAACGGATCAATCACAGTTGCTTTAACCGAAGAACGCCGCAGTGAAATCCTACGCTCAGCCGCAATGGCGCGGGCGTTTGGGGTGGAAGTGGAAGAGATCACCACCTCAGAACTTTTGGACCGCTACCCCTATGTAAACGCGCAGGATGTTACAGCAGCCGTCTACCTGCCAAAGGATGGGCAGGGCGACCCGGGCAACATCGCGCTTGCTCTTGCCAAAGGCGCCCGTCAACGCGGAGCACAGGTGTTTGAAGGTGTCAAAGTCACAGGCATCGCTAAGAAAAATGGAGCGGTCTCGGGTGTCTCTTGGCAGCGAGATGGCAGTGATGAGCAAGGTCACATCGCAGCTGACTATGTGGTCAATTGCGCTGGTATGTGGGCGCATCAACTGGGCAAAATGGCTGGCGTCAACGTGCCGTTACATGCCTGTGAGCATTTCTATATGGTCACAGATAACATCGCTGGCCTCCCACAACTCCCCACGCTGCGCGTGCCGGATGAATGTGCCTACTACAAGGAAGATGCCGGCAAAATCTTACTGGGCGCGTTTGAGCCAACCGCCAAGCCATGGGGCATGCAGGGCATTTCGGATGATTTCTGTTTTGACCAGTTGCCAGAAGATATCGAGCACTTCGAGCCCATCCTGGAACAAGCGGTCAACCGTTTCCCCGAGCTGGCCGTAACAGGCATTCACACCTTCTTCAACGGCCCTGAAAGCTTCACGCCGGATGATGCCTATCATCTGGGCGAAGCGCCGGAACTCAAGAACTTCTTTGTCTGTGCTGGCTTCAACTCCATCGGTATTCAATCCGCTGGTGGCGCAGGCATGGCGCTCGCCCATTGGATGGAGCATGGCCATCCACCCTTTGATATTTCCGATGTTGATATCAGGCGTATGCAGCCTTTCATGGGCAACAAAACGTTCCTCTATCAGCGCTCGAAAGAGACGCTCGGCCTTCTCTATGCCGATCACTTCCCCTTCCGCCAGAAAGCCACGGCACGCGGCGTCCGTCGCTCTCCGCTTCATGAGCATCTCAAACAAGCTGGCGCAGCGTTTGGTGAAGTTGCAGGTTGGGAGCGCGCCAACTGGTTTGCCGATCAAGGGCAAGACCCGGCCTACGAATACTCTTGGAAGCGCCAAAACTGGTTTGAGAACTCCAGGCGTGAGCACCTCGCCATCCGCAACAATGTCGGCCTCTATGACATGTCCTCTTTCGGCAAAATCCGCGTTGAAGGCCCGGATGCGGAAAGCCTGCTCAATCATATATGCGGCGGAGACATGTCTGTGCCTGTCGGCAAAATTGTCTACACGCAGTTCCTCAATGAACGTGGTGGTATTGAAGCCGATCTCACCGTGACGCGCCTCTCAGAGACTGCTTATCTACTCGTAACTCCAGCAGCCACTGTTATCCGGGAACTCAGCTGGCTCAATAAGCACAAGGCTGGCGCTAATGTGGTCATCACCGACATTACAGCAGGTGAAGCCACATTGGTGGTGATGGGGCCAAACTCAAGAGAGCTGCTCTCCAAAGTCTCCAATCACGATTGGTCCAACGAGAACCATCCATTCGGAACCATGCAGGAGATCGAGCTCGGCATGGGTCTGGCCCGAGCCCATCGTGTGTCCTATGTGGGAGAACTGGGCTGGGAGCTCTATGTCTCAACCGACATGGCCGCTCATGCCTATGAGACACTCGTGGAAGCAGGCGCTGATATCGACCTGAAACTCTGCGGTCTCCACGCAATGGATTCCCTGCGCATCGAAAAAGGCTTCCGACATTTCGGTCACGATATCACCGAGGAAGATCACGTCGTGGAAGCTGGCCTCGGCTTTGCTGTCAGCACCAAGAAACCATCCTTCATCGGCAGAGACGCGGTCTTACGGAAGAAGGAAGAGGGCCTCTCATCCCGCATGCTGCAGTTCAAGCTGAAAGATTCAGAACCGCTTCTGCATCACAACGAACCAGTCCTGCGTGATGGTGAGATCGTCGGTTACCTCACCTCCGGCAACTACGGCCACACTCTGGGCGGTGCCATTGGCCTTGGCTACGTGCCATGCAAAGGCGAAACAATCAAAGACATGCTCGCCTCCAGCTACCAGATCGACGTAGAAGGCACCCTGTGCGATGCCGAAGCATCTTTCAAGCCAATGTACGACCCCAAAAGCCTCGGTATGCGGGGACTGAAGGAAGTAGAAGACGCATAACTTAAGCGAGCACCTCGCGCTGTGTGCGAGGTGTTAATCTAATCTGGTGTTTGTGACGCCATATCCCTAATCAACAAACGCTTTAAAAGAAAAAAGCCCGGGCAGCTTTGCACTGCGCGGGCTTTAAGGTTCATGCCCCTCTCAGAGGAGGCGAGACGGGCACTGCTGGGGGACTTACGCGAGTTCTTGTTCGCGCATATCTTCCGCGTTGATGCCAGCGACAGCAACAGGCGCTTTCATGGCGTCTCTGCGGAAAGGCTCACCAAGTTCCTGGTTGAGGATCACCTCAATGAATGTAGTCTCGTTACGCTCCATCTGGCCTTCAATGGCGTCATTCAGGGTCTTGGTCAGCTCATCGGTGCCGAACACCTGAATGCCCTTCAGACCGCAAGCCTCTGCAATCTTGGCGTATTGCACTTCCAGATTAAGCTCGGTGCCAACGAAATTATCATCGTACCACAGTGTCGTGTTGCGCTTCTCCGCACCCCACTGATAGTTGCGGAAGATCACCATGGTGATGGGTGGCCAGTCATCACGACCACAAGCAGTCATCTCGTTCATGGAGATACCAAAGGCACCGTCACCGGCAAATCCAACTACTGGCACGTCAGGACGCCCAATCTTCGCGCCCAAAATGGCAGGCAAACCGTAGCCGCAAGGCCCGAACAAACCCGGAGCAAGATACTTCCGTCCCTCATCAAAACTCGGATAAGCATTGCCAATGGCGCAGTTGTTGCCAATGTCAGAGGAGATGATCGCCTCTTTCGGAAGTGCCGCCTGAATAGCCCGCCATGCCATGCGTGGAGACATTTTCTGAGGTTCGCGAGTACGGGCGCGCTCGTTCCAGCTTGTGCCCGGATCATCATCCTCGTGATCCATGGAAGAGAGCTCCTGCAACCAGGCTGATTTTGCATGGTGCACCAGTGCTTCCCGGTCTTCACGCCCTTCATTACCTGCGTGATCCGCCAGTTCTTCAAGGATCTGCTCCGCCACAGCACGAGCATCTCCTTGAATGCCGACACTTACCTTCTTGGTCAGCCCGATCCGGTCAGAATTGATGTCCACCTGAATGACCTTGGCGTCCTTCGGCCAGTAATCCATGTCGTAGCAAGGCAGGGTAGAAAACGGATTGAGCCGCGTCCCAAGAGCCAGCACCACGTCCGCTTTCGAGATCATTTCCATACCCGCTTTTGAGCCGTTATAGCCAAGCGGACCGACGGAAAGCGGGTGATTGCCGGGGAATGCATCATTGTGCTGATAGCCACAACAGACCGGTGCGCTCAGCTTCTCCGCCAAAACAGCAGACGCCTGAATAGCGCCACTCAACACAACACCCGCACCGTTCAAAATGACAGGGAACTTTGCATCAGACAGCAGCTCAGCAGCCTTCTTGATGGACTGCACACCACCACGCGGCTTTTCCATGCGCACGATCTGCGGCAGCTCGATGTCGATCACCTGTGTCCAGAAATCACGCGGTATGTTGATCTGGGCCGGAGCGCACCCACGCCAGGCTTTCTCAATCACACGGTTCAGCACTTCCGCAATACGGGAAGGATCACGAACCTCTTCCTGATAGCAAACCATATCTTCAAACAGAGCCATCTGCTCTATTTCCTGAAAGCCACCTTGTCCGATGGTCTTGTTGGCTGCCTGCGGGGTAACAAGCAGCAGGGGTGTATGGTTCCAGTAGGCTGTCTTGATCGGTGTTACAAAATTGGTAATGCCTGGACCGTTCTGAGCAATCGCCATGCTCATCTTACCGGTTGCGCGGGAGTATCCATCCGCGCTCATGCCTGCGTTACACTCGTGGGCGCAATCCCAAAACTTGACACCTGCGGCAGGAAAGAGATCCGAAACTGGCATCATGGCAGAACCGATAATGCCAAAGGCGTTATCAATTCCGTGCATCTGAAGCACTTTTACAAAGGCCTCTTCGGTCGTCATTTTCATGGCACAAGTCCTCCCCATCACGTCACAGGCACGGCTGTGATCTGCACATTCTGATATGCAGTCAAACCTAGCCTGAGCCAGCGGAGGGGTTTAGGGCCAGATTCCGCTATAGCATTGGTCAGTTGTGTAGAAGGTATTGAAGATGCAACGGAATGCCACCGCCCATGTCAAGCAGAGAAGCGCTAGCTTACATCAACGCTAACGGAAACGAGGCTGGCATTCATCAATCCTCGCAGGGAGTTACCAACATAGACAGCATCTGCTGAGCGCAAATCATGCACAATCAGATCCGCTTCCTCTGCATATCCATGTTCCAGCAAACCAGCGCGGAAAACTCCCGGCAATAACCCATGCGTAAGAGCAGGGGTAAGCAACTTGCCGTCCTTGCGGATAAACAGATTGGTGAAGCTGCCTTCTGTCAGATATCCAGCTTCATTGAGGAAAATGACCTCGGAACATCCATAGTTAGCAGCATACTCTGCGCGGGTTTGATCGTAAAATCCGCGCTGGCTGGTTTTGTGGAACAGGAACCGGTCCTGTGAATGCACGCGCTCGTCTGCAAGGCAGATCCGCCAATCATAACCGCTTTCTGCCGGCATTTCCTGTGCCGTCAGCATGAACTGTCCGTCTTCATAAAGGTCAAGCCGAACCCGCATATCGCGATCAAACACCGCTGCATGGTCTGAAAGCACGCTCAACGCCTGATCCAGATTCCAGTTGAAACCGAAGTAAGATGCGCTGTCGGCCATCCGTTGCAAATGACGTTCCAGCAACGTGTAGCCTTCGTCAGGTGTCCAGCCCATAGTTTCAAACAAGGTGAAACGCTCTTCTGACGCCTTCAGGAAGTTCAGTTTCAGCAGACATTCATCATATTCAGGTGACGCACCGGAATCGAACACAACACCCGAGCCTGTCCCCATTTCAGCAGCGCCATCCTCGTCAATCACCAGAGTGCGGATCGCCACATTGAACGTGAAATCGCCATTGGGCTCAATCATTCCAATGGAGCCGGTGTAGATCCCGCGCGGGCTCTTTTCCAGCTCATCAATGATCTCCATAGCCCAAAGCTTCGGCGCTCCGGTGATGGAACCACATGGAAACAGCTCTTCAATAATCTCGGGCAGTTCAGCTCCATCCACCAGCTCGCCAGTGGTGGTAGAGGTCATCTGGAACAGGCTACGGTATTGCTCAACCTCACAGTGAGACGGAACACAAACACTGCCTGCTTTGGTGATGCGAGAGAGGTCATTGCGCATCAGATCAAGGATCATAGTGTTCTCGGCGCGTGATTTCACATCACTTTGCAGCCAATCCCGTACACGCGCATCTTCTTCGCTCGTGCGCCCACGTTGAGCTGTGCCCTTCATCGGGCGTGTCGTCAGTTGCTTGCCCTTGCGCTCCAAAAACAGTTCCGGAGAAATTGAGAGAACCTTCTGGTCACCCAGATGCAAAAGGGCAGCATACCCAACCGGTTGCTGGAACAGCAGATTGTCAAACAAGGCAGCTGCGCTTCCAGTCTGCTCAAGCTCTGCACGCATGGTCAGGTTGATCTGGTAGATGTCACCTTGTGCCAGATGCTGCTGTGTTTTGGCAAAAGCGCTCTCATAGTCGCCTTTGCTCATATCAAACTGGTTGATGTGAATGGAAGGGGCGGCTTCATTGCCTGCAGCCTCAACCAACCATTGGGCTTCTTCATCTCGGGTCAAAAGCTGAGGTGCATCGTAGACGCCAAACCAAGCAAGAGGCACATTGCCTGTGCCCTTAAAACGCTGCTTCAGCTTCTCTTCAAACGCAAAGCCAAATTCGTAGGAAAAGAAGCCAGCCAGATGGTGGCCCGCTTTGCGCTCTTGTTCCAGTTGCTGAAGAAACTGAGGGACCTCAGAGAGAGTTTGGCAGGTCAGCACGCGCTTTGGAGCTTGGAAGAGACGCGCAGGCTCATGGCTAAGCCTGTCGACAAAAAGTACTGTTCCAAACGCAAACTGCGCCATACCTGTCCATTCTTATTTGGGTTACCCTTATTAAGAATGCTCAATACCAGCCCGTCAGACCAAGGCAATCATAAAATTGTCTCCAAGCCCGTTTCTTGAGTAATTTTGCGTAAATTGTGATCAATTTCAGACCAAAAATCCGAAAATTCCCCTCAAGGCAGCCGTTTCAGAAGAGCAGCAGCGTCGCTCAAACGCAAAACGGGCCACCAAGGTGACCCGTTTCATCAGAATTTGTAGCGCAGATTAAGCAACGTCGTGGAAGAAGCGCTCCAGCGTATCGTGAACTTCATTGAGATCCCCATCAACCTTATTGGCTTTCTCAGTCACTTCGAAGACGGAGCCTGTTGCCTCGTTCATGGCTTCACTCAAGCTGGCAATGCTCTGGGAAACTGCCATGGTACCATCAGCTGCAGCTGCAATATTAGCTGAAATCTCATTGGTCGCATCACCCTGCTGGGTTATTGCCTCCGCAATGGCACCAGTGTGGGCGTTCACGTCATCCATGGTCAAAGTGATGGAGCCAATTGCGTCCACAGCTTCCCGGGTTCTGCCCTGAATTGCGGACACCTGAGACGCGATCTCTTCAGTCGCTTTAGAGGTCTGGTTGGCCAGCTCTTTCACTTCTGCAGCTACAACTGCAAAGCCTTTGCCTGCTTCTCCGGCGCGGGCAGCTTCAATGGTAGCGTTAAGGGCCAGCAGATTGGTTTGCTCTGCAATAGCCTGAATGAGGGTAACCACTTCACCAATACGGCTTGCAGCTTCTGCAAGACTGCCAATGGTGTCGTTGGTCTCCTGCGCACCACGAGTTGCAGCTTCAACCATGTCGTTGGCCTGTGCAATCTGGCGTGCGATCTCGGAAATGGAGGAGGAAAGCTCTTCGGAAGCAGCAGAAACGGTCTGAACATTGCCGGATGCTGAATCAGAGGAAGAAACAACTTCAGTGGTATGACCAGAGCATTTATGCGTCGCGTTCTCCAGGCCTTTGGAAGCCGATACGATGCTATGCGTGTTTTGTGAAAGGCTCTTTAGCTGCCCATCCACCACGTCACGTAGGCCGGAAATGTGTTTTTCAAAGAATGCGATACGTTCGGATTGCTCTGCAATCTTCTGTTCGTTCTCTGCAACTTCAGCTGCAATCACTGCAGCTTGAGCGGAAGCAGCATTGTCTGCCGCGTTAGAAGCTTCAGCATCGTCCTGACCGCTCAGGAAGGCCATCGTCACACCAGCAAGAAGAACCAGAATGATGAGGTTACCAGACATGGTGCTCTGATCACTCACGAGGAAGTCAGGCAAAACGAACAGGCTACCAAGAAGATAAATTGCGGAAATTGCAAGGAAACTGCCAAGCGCGCCGCCATTGCGAGAAGAACCCAAAACAACCAGCGGGGCAAAGAACAGGATGTTGAAGTCCACTTGCCAGCCTTCTGCATATCCACCAAGAGCAGCAGCAGTGCTTGCAACCGCGGCCAAAATGGCGAGGCAAATGCCGGAAGCCAGGTCAGCTGCACCGGATTCCTTGTCTTTCAGCCACAATGCGGTTGGAATAGCAGCAAGAAGGAAAGCTGCTCCCGAAAGAATGCTCATTGTGCCGATATCACCAGCCCAGCTCATCCCAAAGCTCAGGAGAGCAAGAACCCAACCCAAGGCAATCGGCCAACTGGTTGAACCCGTGTCAGATTGGCCTACCTCTTCTTCAAATCCGACTGCAGCACTCATTTCAGGTCTTCCCTTAATTGTATTGGTGCATGACACACCCAAATACATCCACCCAATTATTAAACGCATTCTGGATTTATAACTCTCTGATAACAAAGAGGAATGCGCACAACCTCAAGCAGTCAGACGACACAATTACAGTCGTGACCACTTGGTTGAATGAAAGAAATAATACGCACGAAAGGGCGAAATCACACAGCAATCGCCTCTAAAAGAGGCGGCCCTCAAAATTGAATTGCGTAAATTACTCCATTCAAATCTTAGTTGTAATTTGTATAAGATTTATGCTTAAGAGAAGCTTAATGGAGCGGAAGGGAAGTGTAAAAAGCAAAGAACACCGAAGCGTTCACTCCGGTGTTTCTGCGTTGAAAATAAACTGAAATCAATAAAAAAACTAAACCAGTAAAGTTAAGCCTTAGGCTGGTTCGTTCTCTTCAACCTGTTCATCTTCCATTGGATCATCATAGCAAAAGCGTGTGCAAGCAGAGCTTTCCACGTCATTCAGGATGAACTTGAGGAGAGAGGAGAGGTTGTCCAATTGGCTCTCATCGATGTCACCGAGCAGCGCATGAGCTGCTTTACGGCGCGCCTCAGCCACTTCAACGGCCTTACGCTTACCACGAACGGTGAGTTCTACCATAACTTCCCGGCCTCTGCGGCGAAGACGTCGGACCAACCAGTCTTTCTCAAGACGGTCAATCAGGCGCACGGTGGCGGAATGGCTTAAACGAACTTCTTTCGCAACTGTACCGATGGAGATGGCCGGAGAGCGTCGCATAATAAGAAGAGCCGCGACGGCACTTGTTGAAAGATCTCCGTAAGCATCAACACTCGCATCTTCAAGTGCTGTACTTACCGCGGAAAGTTGGTCTGCAATATGATTGGTTCTCATCATAAATTAAATCTCTAAAATACTGTCCTGACGATTCTGACTTAGCGTCATTAGAGTTAATCCTAAAACTGCAATTTAACAAATGCAAGTTTAATAAAATTGAAAATAATAAGTATTTCGAAACCATGCAACCTGCAAAATCAATAAAAACCGCCGATTAGGTCCCTGATTATTAGCAGGTTGCAATTATCCATAAATTATTTTTGATCACCTATTGCTTAGGGGATTGGGGCGAAACCGGCAATGGGCAGGTCGCACCTGTGCCCGAAAGGCCACAGTATCCATCTGGATTCTTTGCCAAATATTGTTGGTGATATTCTTCAGCGTAATAGAATACGTCGAGAGGACCGATTTCCGTGGTAATCCCTGCGTTTTTGCCGATTTCCTTAAGGGCATCCTGATAAGACTTGGCTGTTTCTTTAGCCGTCTTAATATCTGCCTCACTCGTCAAATAAAGCGCAGATCTATACTGTGTCCCC
Source organism: Pseudovibrio sp. Ad13 (assembly GCF_001623225.1). Taxonomy (NCBI): domain Bacteria; kingdom Pseudomonadati; phylum Pseudomonadota; class Alphaproteobacteria; order Hyphomicrobiales; family Stappiaceae; genus Pseudovibrio; species Pseudovibrio sp. Ad13. The sequence continues at coordinate 73,821 of NZ_LMCC01000003.1, forward strand.
ACATCGTTGCCCTGCCGCATTCCTTGCGTTGGGTCGTGACGCTCCCAAAATACCTTCAAAAGTTGTTCCAGAGAAATTTCTTCTGGATTGTAGACCACTTTTACAATTTCGGTGTGACCGGTCTGACCAGTACACGTTTCGTGGTAGGTCGGATTCTTTGTAGCGCCACCTGCAAAGCCAACAGCAGTTACATACACACCCGGCAGTTCCCAGAAGGCGCGTTCAGCACCCCAGTAACATCCCATGCCCACATAGAGCTCTTTCATCCCTTCAGGATATGGCCCATTCAGATCATGACCATTCACGAAGTGCTTTCCAGGAGTCATGATCGGTGTATCCCGGCCTGGTAGCGCTGTACCTGTATCCGGCATTTTAAACTTGTTTGAGAGCATTCTGAGAAACGACATATTCACTTACCTGTAAGAACTCTGCATCACAGCAGGGTTGTGCTGATGCGACGCCGCTTGTCGCCATACCATAGCATAATTAGTCCGAGAGGTCCGAATATAACCCACGGCGGCATCAGCAGCAGGCTTTGAATAATCGGATCCCAGAGAAGAGGGCTCACGTACCGCTGGATGGCCGCCTGGGATGCATTGAGCGTTTCTGGTGACAGATCAAACCAGATCAGTCCCAGTGGTGAAGAGGTCCAGCTGGAGGTCGCAATGCTCTTAGTGGCATCCACGACAAATGAGACCAGCGCAATGGCGACAAACCACACACCTATAAAACGCAGTAAAAATCCAACCACGTGTCTGCTTCCTTTTTCTGTCAGCTATCTTTTAAACTCGCAATGAGCCTGCGTGTATCCACAGTACCTCATGCAATCTAAGGTGCAACCTATCAGAACAAGCATGCCAGACGCTCTTAAATTCCAGTCAAAACTGCGTAATGGATTGTGATTGGCTACCCGTAGACAGGCAGAAAAATGCCTTTGTTTTCATTCTGGTTCCACAGAGTGGGGATACATGGCAAAAAAATCGAAAAGACCTCTTGCGCGCCCCAATAGTTTTGCATATACCCCCTCTCACGCCGCCGGGCATACTCGGTGAGCGGAATGCGGAGAGGTGGCCGAGTGGTCGAAGGCGCACGCCTGGAAAGTGTGTAGGCGGGGAACCGTCTCCAGGGTTCGAATCCCTGTCTCTCCGCCATAACTTCCCCTGAAAAGCAGAATATACCAACGCCAACCAGCACCACTTTTCTGCGACTATCTTCCTTACATCCATACCTTTTGTGTGCTCAACTAGCGCCCACGATGCTGTTCAATCACCTGGACGATCCGGTCCGTCATCATCCGCACCTCGGGCAAGTGCCGCCGGTCGTCATGCATTGTTACCCATTGGAACTTCGTCAGGTCCTCAATCACTGGTCCGCATCGCCGTAAGTGAGGCGACGTATCCCCCAGAAAGCTTGGCAGAATGGAAGCGCCAGCGCCTGCGCACAGCATGTCCAGCAGGGTGTGTTGAGAGCTCACTTGCATCACCATCTCACTGCCATGCTGCTCCAGCAGCCAGCGTGAGGATTTTGTCGTGGCGTATTCCGGTGCGATGCCGAGCCACCGCTGTTCCACCGCCGCATCAGCTCCCGCCGCTACATAAGGCGCGAACTCCACGGGCGGCAGACGCTTGCTCGCCAGCCCGATCTCCGCAGGCGCTGAGCTGCGCAGCCCAATGTCGATCTCGCGCTTTTTGATGTTCAGCCGGTCCTCGCTGGTAATGAACACCACCTCAAAACGATCCTCCGGCTTGCACAGCGCACCAATATGCATGCTGAGAAACTTCATGGTCCAGCTTCCGGCAGAAACCCGAACCTGCGGCCTGCGAGACTTCGCGCTCAGCCACTGCTCAAACCCGGCATAGGCACACTGAAACGGCTCCAGCTGCTCCAGCACATCCCGCCCGTCCTCGGTCAGTACATACCCGGCCTGCACCCGATCAAACAGCTTCAGCCCCACATCTTCTTCCAGCTGCTGCATACGGCGGCTGAGCGTGGCAGGACTACACGCCAGCCTCTGCGCAGCTTCACTCAGCGTACCGCAAGCCGCAAGCACGAGGAATGCATTGAGATTATCCAGCAATCGAACCTTCATTTTTGAAAACTGCTTTTGAAATTTGGCCGCTATCCGGCAGAAAGAACACAGGGAAAGATAGGCTTAGTTCTCCTCAAAGAAAAGAAGCCAGAATGTTGATTTTCCCACTTCGTGAACCTGACAGACACCCGCCAAACCCAACGCCGCGGCAGTTGGAAGACTATTACACCAACTACGCCAGCGCCTGCGCCCGGCCCTATTACATCGCGCTGGCCTCTATCATGGCGGTCGTCTTCATACTGTTCTGCATTTTTACGCCATAACACCAGCACAAAGCTCTGGCCTGCGGAGCGCGTTATTCACCGCAGACCAGCAGGGTGCATGCGCTTGCTATTGCCGGTCGCAGGCAAACAACAAGCGAGAGGGCGGCAGATAAAGGGTGGTGAGGCTCCGCCCACGGCGAAACGCCACTTTGCACCGGCACAGTGAAAAGGCACACCTCAAACATCGAGTAGAATGACGAGAAGAGGCGCCAACGCAGCCGAACAGGGCAGGGGGCTCAGCGCCCCGCGCCCAACCCGTTACTCAAGAAGCGTCAATGTTGTACTGATCGGTTGTGGGTCGACGACCTGCTGTAGAACCCCACAGGTCTTTCTCAACGCTTCTATGCGGTCTCGCAAGGCATAATGCAAAGTGAACAAAGCATCCCGCTCACTGCTCTGGTTCATCCGCTCACTCAGCACAAGCTGCTGAAAATAAGCAAGATTTTCAAGATCAGAAACAGCGATGAGAACTTCATCTAACTCATTGTCGATAGTATTTGTGGCGCTGTCCGCGCATGCAGAATCGTCCATTCCAATCCCCTTACTGACTAGGGTGTTGAAGATCCGCAGCGCCAAAAAAGCTTCCTAGGGCTCGCTGGCGAGCGGGAGGCTAGAAACCTGAGTCAGACAGGCGAGCTTATTTCCTCCCGAAGGAGGTGTTGTATTCACCGCCCTCCCGCTCATAGCAAAGGGTCTGCGCACTATAAGATAGGCACAAAAAAACCGCTAGACTACGGGAGCGGGTACCGCTGACGTGAGGTTTCTAGGCCTCACATATGAGTGTGAAACACAACCCCACAACCTGTCAACGCCCAAACCCAAAACCTCCCCCACTCATGCATTATTGCAACGGTTGGTGAGGGGGACTTCCCTCGCCGGTTTGAAGCGCCGCCCCTGCGGTGTCATCCCGGGCAAAGCGCAGCGAAGACTCGGGACCCAATCCACCTGACCACTAACGCCACACTCGCCAATCAACAAAGCCCTCACCACAAACACCCGAAAACTCCCCAACCACAGCGCTCACGCCAAAAGGCAAAACGATCCCCCCAAGGTGTCATCCCGGGCGGAGACCCGGGACCCATACCCCCTGTATTAACGGATAAGTTAGCGCAGTAGCGACAAAGGAATGCCAGCTGCATACTCAGTGCATGCCTTACTACATGTACATTCTGGCTAGCCGAAAGCATGGGACGCTCTATACGGGCGTGACCAATAACCTGCCTGAGCGTGTGCATCAGCATAAGACCAGGACGAACTCTGGCTTTACAGCGAAGTATGGCGTTTCCAAGCTTGTCTACTATGAGCTCTACGAAGAACCGCACGAGGCTATCCGCAAAGAAAAGCAGGTAAAACGCTGGCGACGGGATTGGAAAATTCAAGCTATTGAAGAGATGAACCCTCATTGGGAGGACTTGTCACTCTCATTGCACTTTGAGCATACGTAAGTGGTTATAGATCCCGGCTCCTTGGCCGGGATGACACCGGAGGCGACCGCTTTGCGCATCAGTTCCCCTACAAAGCCAGCCCCACCTCACACCCCAACGCCCTCACACCCCACGCCTCCACTTAAAGCCCGCAACCCTCAAAGCCCCACATCCCCCCCCGGTGTCATCCCGGGCGAAGACCCGGGCCCCATACCCCCGGTATCAGCAGGCGCTTGTTAGTTAAGTTTGAGGTGCCTTACGTAGATCCCTTTAAGATTTGGTCGTAAACAGCAGCTCTCAAAAAGGGCTTAGAATTTAAGACGAAAGCGTTTATGAGGTAGCACTCAACAAAATTTAACGTGAAATGTTATGAGTATTTCCAGCATTAAGAACTCTCTTTTAGCTTTTTTAATTGTCGAGTTGGTGTTCATCTCAATTTGTTTTCAGCAGGTTCGAGAAAACGTCAGAAATGATGCCCGAAAAAATCTAGAGTTTTTATCAGAAGTTGCTTTGCATACAGATGGCGATTCTGAGAGCATTGCTAGAGAGGAGTTTTTATTTATTTCGAGGCAAAGCGGCCAAATATTAGAAGAAATCTTAGGAGAGTTCGACGAGAGCACAGTACTATCTAACAGTCAGTATGAAATGGCTGGTTTTCCTAAAAAGATAGTGAGCGATGGTTATAAGAAAAATCTGCAACTGAGAGATTTGTCCTTAGGTGAATGTACAGTCATTGGAGCTGTAACGGAACTTGCGGATCGAAGAGATGACTACATTTTCTTGGGCCAATACCTGAAATGGTCATCAATAGATGTACCTTATGTTACTAGTTTTGATGCATCAGACTGCGTAAATAACTCTACTGGAATGCCGTTTATTGGGGCGTTTATTGGGGCTCAGGGGAGATCGCCTGAGTTTTTTGTAATAGATGAAAATTACTTGAGAATGTTGCCGAGTGAGTTGCGATATAGGTTTGTGGCCGAAGAATATAAGATGTCGGAAGACATACTTCAGCAACTTAACAAAAATCCCGTTTATAGATATCTAAGCCTAAAAGATAATAGTTATGTAATACCAATGAGTTTGTTTAAGTGGGGGCTACTTGATAAAATTTCTGAGATTACTGGGCAAAAGTATAAACAAGAGTACTTAATTGTTGCAGTCGAAGATCTTTATGCAGCGCAGTCTAAAGAGGCTTCCATCTCAGGCATAAATGCACCGCGCGGATTGATCTTAAGTTTTTCGCCTTTTATCTTTCTCATATGGATATGGACTATTTATAGAAAAGCTAATCATTTTAATGGAGATGAGCAAAGTGATTATTGGATAGCATTAGATGTGAATGACTTTGTCGGAAAGTCAATCGCACTGGCTTATGCGGTTACACTGTATATTCTTTCAATTACTGCTGCGATGTTTTACTTTTCAGCAGTTGAGTTAAAGCTACCAATATCACTGCTTATAGAGGAGATAAACTGGGAAATACATGTTGATGCGTCTCTAAACCTGATAATTGATGACGGTAGTCGTTTGAAATGGCTACACAGCATGTTTTCTCTGAATGCGCTTTCAAGCTTTGCTTGGTTTGCTATTATAATCCTCTCTTTCTTTCTTGCTATACGTTTGCTTTCTATCTCGGCTTCGCATGTAAAATGTACTAAGGATGCTGTTCTTGATGAGATACAAGATTAAGAACTTCCCATCCTCCGCCATTTCCGCTATCCTCCACAACACCACCACCAATCCTCAAAGGATTCCCAATGCTGCTGCGCATGCACATCGCTGTAAAAATCACCGCCCGTGTCCATGATGGTCCGGCGTGTGGGCGATTTACGTGCTTGGCTTGATGCTCTCTATGCAAGAGTGAGAACCGCACCGCAGAGCCATTGTGCTCGCCCGTTTGTGCGTGTTCATTCAGGCAAGAGCGTTTAGGCAGCGGGGCAGGGCGTGCCATTCCACGAGCAGCCCCAGCGGGTGTTTTCATCGTAATTCCTGAAGTTTCCGCTGAAAAACGGGAGTATTGAGGAAATCTAAGAGGCTGATTATCAATCAGCCCCTTTATTGCGCTGCCAGCATTCGCTAAAAGACCTCCACGAATTTTATTTGCCCGGCCGGGACTCAGGTTCCAATCAGCTGCTGGCACATCCAAACCCTTGAGGGATTATGTCCGACCTCGAAACACTCGAAGCCGAGATTAACACCGCGATTGCCGGTGCTGACTCCGAAGCCGCACTGGAAGACGTGCGCGTTGCCGCCCTTGGCAAAAAGGGCAGCGTTTCTGAAAAAATGAAAACGCTTGGCAAAATGAGCCCGGAAGAGCGCAAGGAAATGGGTCCTGCGCTCAACGGCCTGAAAAACCGCGTTGGTGAGGCTATCACCGCTCGTAAAGACGTGTTGAAGGTTGAAGCACTCAACGCGCGCCTCGCCTCTGAAACCGTTGATGTGAGCCAGCCACTGCGCACCACTCCGGCAGAAGAAGGCCGCATTCACCCGATTTCTCAGGTGACTGACGAGCTGATCGCCATCTTCGCTGACATGGGCTTTTCCGTTGCTGAAGGCCCGGACATCGAGACTGATGAGCTGAACTTCACCGCGCTCAACTTCCCGGAAGGCCACCCGGCCCGCGAAATGCACGACACCTTCTTCTTCAATGAAAAGGAAGACGGCGAGCGCATGTTGCTGCGCACGCACACATCCCCGGTGCAGATCCGCGCGATGAAATCTCAGGAGCCACCGCTGCGCCTGATCATGCCGGGCCGCACATACCGTTGTGACAGCGACCAGACCCACACACCAATGTTCCACCAGCTGGAAGGCCTCGTGATCGACAAGACCACGCATATCGGCCACCTGAAGGGCACATTGGAAGAGTTCCTCAAAGCCTTCTTCGAAGTGGATGATGTAGAGCTGCGCTTCCGCCCAAGCTTCTTCCCGTTCACCGAGCCATCCATGGAAGTGGACGTGAAGTGCGACCGCTCCGGCGCTGAAGTGAAAATCGGGACCGGCAACGACTGGATGGAAATCCTCGGCTGCGGCATGGTGCACTCCAACGTTCTGCGCAACTGTGGTCTCGACCCGGATGTGTACCAGGGCTTCGCATGGGGCATCGGCATTGACCGTCTGGCAATGCTGAAATACGGCATGAACGACCTGCGCGCCTTCTTTGATGCAGACGTCCGCTGGCTCAAGCACTACGGCTTCCGTCCGCTGGATATGCCAGCGCTGGTCTCCGGTCTTTCCAAGTAATTTGGTCCAAACGTAAAGAGCTAATAAAATGAAATTCACCCTTTCCTGGCTCAAGGACCATCTTGAGACCGATGCAAGCCTTGATGAAATTGTAGAGCGCCTGACGCTGATCGGGCTGGAAGTGGAAGAAATCTCCAATCCAGCTGATCGCCTTGGCACATTCAAAATCGCCCGTGTTCTGGAAGCCGAGCAGCATCCGAATGCGGACCGTCTGCGCGTGCTGAAAGTGGACACTGGCGAAGGTGAACCCCTACAGGTTGTCTGCGGCGCCCCAAACGCCCGCAAAGGTCTGATTGGCGTGTTCGCAAAACCGGGCGATTACATCCCCGGTCTGGACGTCACATTGTCCGTCGGTAAAATCCGCGACGTGGAAAGCCACGGCATGATGGCCTCCGAGCGCGAGCTGGAGTTATCCGACGAACACGACGGCGTCATCGACCTGCCAGAAGACGCACCAGTCGGCACCCCGTTTGTTGCATATGCTGGTCTGGACGATCCGGTCATCGAAATCGGCCTGACCCCGAACCGCTCCGACTGTGCAAGTGTGTTCGGAATTGCGCGTGATTTGGCTGCTTCCGGCTTAGGAACGCTAAAAACCCCGCAAAAAACGCAAGTGAACGCACATAGCAACGCAAACGACCTAAAAATCCTTTTGGATCTAGGGGATAGCCCGGAACACTGCCCTGCATTTGGCTATCGTGTGGTCCGTGGCATCAAAAACGGCCCGTCTCCTAAATGGATGCAGAAGCGTCTGGTTGCTATCGGTCTACGCCCGATTAATGCCCTCGTGGACATCACCAACTACATGACCTTCGATCAGGGCCGCCCGCTGCATGTCTTTGATGCAGATAAGGTTTCCGGCAACCTGACTGTCCGTCACGGTAAGGCTGGCGAAGAACTTGTTGGCCTCGACGGAAAAACTTATGCCGTTGACGAGAGCGTCGTAGTCATTGCTGACGACAACGGTCTGGAGTCCCTCGGCGGAATTATGGGTGGAGAATCAACAGGTTGCGATGAAAACACCAGTAACGTGGTGATTGAAAGCGCACTCTGGGATCCGCTCAACATCGCCCGCACAGGTCGTAAACTGGGAGTATCTACCGACGCCCGCTACCGCTTCGAGCGCGGCGTAGACCCGGCGTACATGGTAGAAGGCCTTGAAACTGCAACGAAATTGGTCATGGACCTGTGTGGCGGCGGCGAAGCATCCGACGCGCACGTTGTAGGAGAAGTGCCACAGGAAGAGCGCATCATCGACTTCCCACTCAGCGAAGTCAAACGCCTCTCCGGTCTGGAAGTATCCCACGGTGAGATCAAAGCTATCCTCTCCCTGCTCGGCTTCTGGGTCGCTGGCAACGGCGATGTCGTGAAGGTTTCTCCCCCAAGCTGGCGCCCGGACATCCACGGAAAAGCTGATTTGGTAGAAGAGGTTATGCGCATTGTCGGCATCGACAAAGTGCCAACTGCTACCCTGCCGCGCATGGAGCCAATCTCCCAGAAGGTTCTGACTGTTAGCCAGATCCGCCGCTCTAATGCCCGCCGCGCACTCGCAACACGCGGCATGGACGAGGCCGTTCTGTGGTCCTTCATTCCAAAAGCCCACGCAGAGCACTTCGGTGGCGGTAACTCACTGCTATCATTGGCAAATCCGATCTCCGCAGACATGTCCGACATGCGCCCGTCCCTGCTGCCTGGCCTGCTCACCGCAGCACAGCGCAACGCAGACCGCGGCTACGCCGACGTCGCTCTCTTCGAAGTCGGCCAAGTCTTTGAAAACGATAGCGAAAAAGGCCAGAAGATGGTCATCGCCGGCATCCGCCGTGGTACCGCCAAACCAACCGGTTCCGGTCGCCACTGGTCCGGAAACGCTGAAAACATTGATGTTTTCGATGCGAAGGCTGATGCTGGCGCGGTACTACAGTCCATTGGTGCACAGGTAAACAACCTGATGGTCTTCACCGACGCTCCGGATTACTACCACCCAGGCCGCTCCGGCGCCCTCAAAATGGGCCCGAAAAACACCCTGGCGTACTTCGGTGAGATCCACCCTAAGACCTTGGAAGCATTGGACATTGAAGGCCCGCTCGTGGCGTTCGAAGTCTTCATCGACGCTGTTCCTCAGCCGAAGAAGAAAGCGACCAAATCCAAGGGTGCGTTGAATGCTGCGGATCTTATGCCGGTAAAACGGGACTTTGCGTTCCTGGTAGACAGCTCTATCCCGGTTGAGAAGCTGCTGAAAGCTGCCAAAGGTGCGGATAAGGCATTGATCACAAACGTGAATCTCTTCGACATCTACGAAGGGCAGGGCGTGCCGGAAGGCCAGCGCTCTCTCGCGATTGATGTAACCCTGCAGCCGACCAAGAAGACCCTCACCGATGAGGATATCGAGGCGGTCTCAAACAAGATTGTTGCGTCCGTTCAAAAGGCTACCGGCGGTACCCTGCGCGGATAACTCCCGCTGAACAGCGCTGACGAAACACAAAAACGCGGATTCCGGAAAATTTCGGAATCCGCGTTTTTTAATGCGAAATCGGTGAAATTCGACCCGCCAGCAGGGGCATAACCTCACCCGCCCACGGGGATATCCAGCCCGTCAAGCACAGCCCAGCCCCAGCACCACAAACCACAACCACCCAGTGCCGGCCTAAACCGCCCCCTCGTGCCCGTCCGCCTCATCCAGCTGCACAGGCTCAGAGATCACACTCGCCCGCCCGCAGAACCCTCGCCGACGCCGCCGTTGCATACGCTGGCAGCCCTCGTCGCTCAACTCCGCTTCAGGCACACAGGAGTCGTCCGCCGCAACGGCACCACCCTCAATCTTCAGCGCAAGCCCCTCCGTCAGCGCCGTCGCAACCACCGTGCGGGCATGGGAGACCAAGCGGGAGAACGTAGGCCGTGAAATCCCCATCAGATCAGCAGCAGCCGTATGTTCCAGCCCTTCCGCATCGGCCAGACGCAACGCCTCCATCCCGTCCTGCGATAAAACCGCCGCCTGAAGCGTGCGCAGCGGCACGCCCTGCGGCTTGAAAAAGCGCACTCCTGCGGTTCCATGAATTCGGCGTGGTTTTCTTGGACGTGGCATAACAAACACTCCTTTCACAGCCTCTCCCATAAGAACCATCAGTGATTTAGGCAGGGGAGACGCACAGCAACATAAACCTAGAGCAGGGAGCGTGAGGAAAAGAGAACGCGGCCAGCTCTAGTGAGCATATGTTCATTATACTGCGCCTCTTATCAGTCTCTGACAAGTTAGGAAAAGAACATATGCTCATAATGTCACCTCACCACAACGGGCATAACCAGCAACAAACAGGGGCATAAACAGCAAAACCGCCCGAAGCTTCCACCCCGAGCGCGCCAACCCATCTAAAAATCTATGCTACATGTTCGCGGTAATAAGTCCGGTGCGAACCTCGTCCTCCACCTCAATCATGGAGTAGTTCCGCAGCAAACCGTCCTGATCAAAAAACAGGGCCACTTCCTTGGTGGTCACATCCTGCCCGCTGGCAAGCAAATCGACCACCGGAATGAAGTTCTCAACCTTCGCCTGTGTCCGTACATGCCTGTATTTCCAAATCTCATTGCCGCCATCGGTAAAATCAGTGGTGTTCGGATCGCCCAACGCAACGCGCACATCTTCCTTGGTTGTCTTGCCGTTCTCCAACTGGCTTTCCAGCCCTTCACGCGTCAAATGCCGAAGGCTCTCATTACCAACAGAAGCGCAGCCAGCCACAACCAGCCCAAGCCCCAGAGCGAGGATAACGTGCACAATTCGCAAATCTATGCCCCTTTGCGTTGGTTTGCGTTGCTCCGTAAATGCAACGCACAGCGAGTTCTTCTTAACTGGGAATAGAACTTCGTTCTCTTAGCCGAGCGTGCCGCCAGAGCGCAGCCCTGTAAACCTGAGATAAGACTCGTGTAAGAACTGTCAGGGGGCAATAGAAAAAGGGAATTACGAAATTAAATCAAAGCGCTAGAGGACGCCTTAGTGGGCACCAAACACCAAAGCCGGCAAAAAAGCCAGCACACATCATGTGGAAGAAACCACCACACGCCCGCGTGCACCAACGGGCATAACCCGGCAAACATCATTTTGCGTTGCTATGCGCAACTTTGCGTTTTTCTGCGTTCCTATGAAATTCGGGAGATCAACGAACCTGAGCGTACCACCAATCCCGAAATCTACGGCAGAATAGGGGAATAAGTCCCAAAGCAAAAAGCTCTGGGCAGCGCATCAAGCACACCGCCCAAAACCCAATCTATCCCCGCAACCTTTAAAGGTTGGAGTTGATCAAACCAGTGCGAACTTCACTCTTGGTTTCCAGCATGGAGTAGTTTTTCAAAACGCCACGGTTGCTGAAGAACAGAGCCAGTTCTTTCTTGTTCAGGTCCTGGCCACCAGCCAGCAGGCCAACAACAGGAATGAAGTTTTCAGCTTTCACGTTGGCGCGAATGTGCTGGTACTTCCAGATCTCGTTACCGCTGTCGCTAAAGTCCAGGCTATCAGGGTCACCAAGCAGAGCGCGCACCTGCGCCTTGGTGGTTTTGCCCTTGGTCAGCTTGGTAGAAAGGCTGGCAGAAGTTTCATGACGAAGGTTTTCGTTGCCTGCAGAAGCACAAGCAGCAAGACCCGCTGCAAGCGCAACGGAAATGATGATTTTAGTGAAACGCAAAATAGTCCCCATCAGGCTTGGCCTCAGGCTAGCCTGTATTCCAAAACGGCCCCAACACAAACCGGAAACCGCAATTTATAATGGGAATTTCACTAGCAGATATGCAGGGCACATGCCAATATTTTTAATCAATGAGCCAGTAAAACTTAATGCCAAGTATTCTGCCGATCATCGATAGTTTTTCGCCACTTTCCGCCCGCTCCATCAAGCCATTGCCACTCACAACACTCGTCCTTAACTTGGCCCTATTGGAAGCTCGAGTACATCCCGCGGCAAACCCCCATCACCGTCATCCCACACACCTCCCTCTCGTCATCCCGGGCGAAGATGTACATACCGGAGACATAGGTGACAGGTGTTCGGAGAGATGGTTGACACATTAACATGGCATTCAGGGAGGGACCGGGATGCCTTGGCAAGAGTGTTCAACAATGAAACTTCGAGAAGAGTTTGTC